>CADCRJ010000417.1 GCA_902803735.1 uncultured Spirochaetaceae bacterium | reverse complement strand
AGATATCAACTTCGCATGCTACAGGAATACCGCGGCTTGCAAGGCGGCTGTTTACATAGCAAGGTTCAAATCCGAATTCCTTAGGGAATGCAGGCCAGCATTTGTCTGCCAATGCTACATACTGCTTGCTACCTTTGTTTGCTTCAATCCAGTCAAGAAGTGTAAGCTCGAACTGAGCCATGCGTGGAAGCATGTCTGGAAACTGGTTTCCGTCTGTTCCAAGCTCTGCAGCCATGTCTTTTACTACATCTGCAATGCGTGGGTCATCTTTGTGTTTGCGGTACTCAACCAAGAGGTCAAGCTCGCTGTTCTCCTGAATCTCAACACCAATGTCGTAGAGACCTTTGATTGGTGCGTTACAAGCGAAGAAGTCCTGCGGGCGTGGACCAAATGTAATAATTTTGAGATTTTTAATTCCAATGATTGTACGAGCGACCGGGATGAATTCCTCAATCATTTTTACGATATCATCTGCAGTACCAACAGGATATTCTGGTATGATTGCTGGAATCTTGCGGAGACTGAGGTTGTAAGAGCAGTTGAGCATTCCGCAGTAAGCATCTCCTCGTCCGTTAATCAAGTCATTCTGTGTTTCTTCAGCAGCAGCAACGAACATACAAGGTCCGTCGAATTTCTGTGCTATCTGTGTTTCTGGTGTTTCTGGTCCAAAGTTTCCAAGGAAAACTACGAGGGCATTACATCCAGCTGCACGAACTTCGTCAACAGCTTTGAGCATGTCTTTTTCGTTTTCAACAGTTGTTTTTGCTTCATAAAGCTCGCCTTTTCCTGCAAATGCTTTTACGATTGCAGCACGGCGTTTCTCTGAAAGTGAAATAACAAAGCAGTCACGGCTGACAGCGATGATACCCAGTTTTACGTTTGGAATGTTTGATAACTGTTTCATAAATAAACTCCTTAAAATCTTGCTTATATCTTTGCAATATCAATGTTTTTGCCGGTCAAGCCGACGTATGCACCCTGTTTTGCTTCTGAAGAATCAGGATGAGCCAAAAGCCACTTGTTTCTTGCCCAAAGGAGCTTGTCTTCAAGGTTTTTGGCGTTAATTTCTGGTTTTTCTGTGTTTGTGTCTTTAGGAAGAACTATTACAACACGGAATCCAGGTGTTATTGTTCCATCTGCTTTTACATCGCAGCATGGTGCATAATGCAAAGTTGTCTCATACACTTGAACGACAGTTCCTGCTGGTGCTCTGAAAGCCTGTACAGAACGGGTGCTGAGCTTTCCGTTCTTTATGTCGCTGGCTGTCGCAACGAGCAGAATAATGTCTGTCGTAGGGATGTTAAGCTCTGTGCCCCTGTGATATTCGAGACAATTAAGCTTTGTATTGAATCCATTGCAATAGCCCATCTGGATTGGCATTCCGCCGTAAGCTCCGTTGCTGAGTTCCTGCATTATAGGAAGTGACTCAAGCTCTTTGTTGCCTGGTTCGTACACAGTCGAGTCTACTGGGCATGGTGTTACTTCCTCAAGTTTTTTCAATAGGGGAGCAACATCGTAGCCTTTAAGTACACGACCGTATTTTGCAAATGCTTCTGAAAAAACGCTTCGTATTTTCATTATGACTCCTTAGCCTATAGATTTGCCAATGCTTTGTAGCTGTCTTTGAGGGCAGGGTAGAGCGCAGTATACATCTTGTAATACTTTTCGTATTCAACAGAGTTTGCTGCGATTGGCTCCTGTGCAGGGTTTGTCTTGATAACAACCTTGCAAGCTTCCTGTACGCTCTTGTAGATTCCTGTTCCGACTGCTGCAAGAATTGCGACTCCAAGAGCCGGACCTTCTTTGCTGACAACTGTTTTTACAGGACAACCGTATACATCTGCGAGCATCTGTCTCCAGAGAGGGCTTGAACCGCCACCTCCACAGGCTAGCATATCATTAATTTTTATACCCATTGAGCGGAGAACCTCAACAGAGTCTCTTTGGCTGAATGTAACGCCTTCCATTACAGCTCTTAGCAAATGCTGTCTTGTGTGCATTGCTGAAAGCCCGATGAATGCGCCTCTGCAATCAGGGTCGAGGTGGGGTGTACGTTCACCCATTAGATACGGCAAATACAGAAGCCTGTCAGAACCAATAGGAATGCGTGCAACCTGTTCGTTCAAAAGGATGTAAGAGTCTTTGCCCATACCCTTTGCTGCTACAATCTCTGCGTCGCAGAAATTGTCCCTGAACCATTTAAGTGAAAGACCTGCGGCCTGTGTAACACCCATTACGTGCCATGCGCCTGGAACAGCGCAGCAGAATGTGTGAACTCGTCCTTTTGGGTCTATTGAAAGCTTATCTGTATGTGCGAATACAACGCCACTAGTTCCCAATGTAGTGAATGCAATTCCGTCCTGTACGGTTCCGGTTCCCACTGCCGCAGCCGCATTGTCTCCTGCTCCACCTACTACTGGTGTTCCTGCTGGTACGCCACAAAGTTCAGCAGCCTGTGCCGAAACTTTTCCTGTAATCTCAGGTGACTCGTAAACCTTTGCAAGAAGTGATTTGTCGATTCCAAGCTTTGTAAGAACTTCATCAGACCATGTTCTGTTTGGAACGTCCAGAAGCTGCATACCACTTGCATCGCTTACTTCTGTTGCGAATTCTCCTGTGAGCATGTAGCGGACATAATCTTTTGGAAGCAAAATATGAGCACATTTTTCATAAATTTCTGGCTCATTGTTTCTTACCCAAAGAATTTTGCTTGCAGTAAATCCTGTGAGGGCAGGGTTTGCAGTAAGCTCGATAAGTCGTGCAGCACCGACTTTCTGTGTGATTTCATCACATTCCTTTGCAGTTCTCTGGTCACACCAGATAATACTGCGACGGAGAACATTGCCTGCTTTGTCAAGCATTACAAGACCGTGCATCTGTCCGCTGATACCAATACCTTTGATATCATGCGGGTTAATGCCGCTTTCTGCAATGACAGCTTTCATGCTTCCGCATGCTGCATGCCACCAGTCTTCAGGTGCTTGCTCTGCCCAACCGTTCTGTGGCTGATACAACGGATATTCTATAGTCTTAGATGCTACAGGTGTTCCGTCTGTACTGAACAAAACTGTCTTGGTCCCACTAGTACCCAAGTCAACGCCAATTACGTAATCCATCATTTCCTCCGTTGTTTACGTATATGCCTATAAACAGAATCGCGAGCTATAAAGGTTGCAGGCAAATGAATCAATTCATTTGAGATAGGAAGTCCAACCATATGTTGTAGCAATAATTCCGCAGCCAAATTAGCTATGCTTTCTGAGTCTTGTCGGAACGTTGTCAATCTCGGTGATGTGTATTCTGATGTATAGTCATCATCAAATCCGATTATGGATAACTGTTCCGGTATTTTTATATTATGACTGTGCGCGTATTTTATTACGCCCATAGCCAGTAAATCCGATGCTGCAAAAACAGCCGTAATGTCAGGATGCCTTTTGTAAAGGCGGGCAAAGCCATCTTGTCCTGACTGTCCTTGCCAGTACATACATTCCTCGTAGTATGAGGAATCTGTCGGAATTCCCTTCTCGCTCAAGTACTGGCAGAACCCTAGATAGCGGTCTTTTGACGCATAATAATAAGCGTCGTTCGGTCCCGCCAAAAAACCGATTTTTGTATGACCCATTGACACAAGATACTCAGCAGCCTTATAGCCAGCCTGCTTGTTGTCAGTAAGAATCGTACATATTCCAGGAATAAGGGCGTTTGTGGATACGCAAGGAATCCCCATACGTCCTAAATCCTCTAATTCTGAGTGCAGACCTGTCTCTGCATTTATTATTGCAATACCCTCTACCGAACGGTAAGCGGCATGTGCAATATAAGACATTTTTGTATGACAAGAAAGAAAAATAATGTCGTAGCCTGCAATCTCCACGTTCTCCCTGAATTTATTCAGCATTGAAGAAAAAAGCGGATGACTGAAACCTCGTTGCATACCGTGGTCGTCATAGATGACTCCAATTAGGTATGTTCTTTTGGTTGTAAGGCTTCTCGCGGCACTATTCGGCTCATAACCCATTTCACGGGCCTGTTTGAGAATCAGGTTCCTTGTCGTTTCTGACAAGTGACCTGTCCCATTCAAGGCTTTTGACACAGTTGGTGCAGAGTATCCTGTTGCATTTGCTATGTCATAAATGGTTATCATTTTGAGCTCCTGTCAAGCCCTGTATAGTCAAAATATTCAAAATCAGCTGCTTTTTTGTAGAATTCTGTATCAACGCAGAACATTCCTACAAATGCACCTGTAAATCCCATTCCCATGTATTCGTCAGAGAGTTTTGCTGTATCACAAATTGGTCTGATAACATGGAAAGTCTCTCCGTCCTGTGACCAAGAAAACTGTCCCTTGTTGTAATTAACATCAAGTCTCATCCATACAGGACCTGGCTTTAATGCAATCTCCATGCCCTGCTCGAAAGAATTCGGCATTATCGTATTAAGCTGAAGAATCTTTCCTCTGGTTTCGCTGTATGTTACTTGCAAAAGATACTGTGTTTCCTCGTCATAACGATATGTCATACCAGCATACTGCTGGAAATAGTCTGGTTCAAAATCGATTTTTGTCTCTGCCTTGAAGCAAAAATCTGTCTGTCGTCTAGCAAAAATGCTCTGTTCATAGAAAGACCAAGGTGACTGTCCTCCAATCAAGCGAAGCCAGCCAGGTCTCTCTGTAAGAGAGTAGCGGTCTGTTGCAGGAGTGCGTAATGTCTTGAAATCCTGCAGAGAAGACTCTTTGTCAAATACATAATGAATTTTTCCCTGTCCTGGGAAATGCTGCTCTTTAGCTCCATTCTCTGCGACTGGAATATCAACATAATCAGGAGGAGTATTACCGAGAGAGCCATCCGTCTGTTTTACATAAGGCCAGTCATCTTTCCACTCAATTTCTGCAAGACCTGTTTCTCTTCCGAGTACGCAGTCTATTGTGCCTGGTAATGGGCGACCGCATAGATAAACAAGATATGTTTT
>CADCRJ010000416.1 GCA_902803735.1 uncultured Spirochaetaceae bacterium | reverse complement strand
TTTCCAGTCTCTACTGAGGAAGTTAGTGCCGTTCTTCGGTTCGCTTATGAAAACTCGATTCCGGTTACGCCTCGTGGGGCGGGAACTAATCTTGTTGGGTCTACAGTTCCGCATGACGGCTCGATTATTCTTGATTTTTCTTTGATGAACAAAATCCTTGAAATCGACAAGGAAAACTTTACGGCGACCGTTGAGCCTGGCGTGATTCTTGAGGACTTTCAAAAATATGTCGAAAGCTTGGGGCTTTTTTATCCGCCGGATCCGGGCGAAAAGAGAGCTTCGATTGGCGGAAACATTTCTACCAATGCGGGCGGAATGCGGGCCGTCAAATACGGAGTCACCAGAGACTATGTTATGGGGCTGGAGCTTGTCAAAGCCGATGGAAGTGTCATCACCGTAGGAAGCAAAAATCGCAAGGACACAACAGGGCTTGATTTGAAAGACATCGTAATCGGCTCGGAAGGAACTCTTGCGGTCATCACGAAATGTCTTTTGCGCCTCGTCGGAAAGCCAGAAAAAGCTTTGAGCATTCTTGCGGGCTTTGGCTCTCTCAAATCTGGAATCGAAGCGGTTCCAAAAATCTTAAAGGCGAATCTCAATCCGACGGCGGTTGAGTTCATCGAAAGAAAAGTTGTTGCTCTGGGCGAAAAATTCCTCAATCTCAAATTCCCGCTCGAAAACGAAGCTTATCTTCTTCTCACTTTTGACGGAAGCGCAGGCGAAATCGATGCAGCATACAAAAAACTTTCCGAAGTCTTAAAAGATTCAGCCGAAAAAATTATCTCTCTCGATGATTCCAAACTTTCCCAGAATGTGTGGCGAATCCGGGGCTGTCTCGTAAAGGCTGTTGAGTCCGTGAGCGAGCAGGAACCGCTAGATATAGTCGTTCCGATTGCGAATGTCGCTGATTTCGTCAATTTCGTGAACAAACTCGAAGACCAAAGCGGAATGCAGATGATTAGTTTCGGTCACGCCGGCGACGGAAATGTTCACCTCTGTGTGGTTCGTGGAGAGCGAAGCGAAGAAGCGTGGCAAAAAGAACTTGGCGAAAATCTTTCAAAGCTTTATTCGTATGCGAGTAAGCTTGGTGGCTTGATTTCGGGCGAACATGGGCTTGGAGTGAGCAAGCGTGATTTCTTCTTTGCGGAGACGCCAAAGGCAAATGTCGAGCTTATGAACGCCGTAAAATCTGCCTTCGACCCGAAAAAGATTTTGAACGCAAATATCAGCTATGTAAACTAAAAATCAATTATGAAAATTAAAAACAAAGAGGTAAAAATATGAAAAAATTACTAAAATTTGTAGTGACAGCCGCAATCTTGGCAACAGTTTTTGGCGGATTTATTTCTTGCTCAAAAAAGGATGTGACTGTCGTTAAACTTGGTATTACTGGTGCTGCGGAAGAAGATATCTGGCAGCCAGCAATCGCGAGCCTTAAAAAAGAAGGAATTGAAATTCAGCTGGTTCAGTTCAGCGATTATGTTGCTCCGAGCCGGGCTTTGGAAGACGGTGATATTGAGCTTCATGCCTGCCTTAGCCGCGTATTCTTTAACTCGGAAGTAAAAAGCCACAACTATCACATTCAGCTGATTGGAAACACGCTTTTTTCTCCACTCAAACTCTACTCGAACAAAATCAAATCTGTCTCTGAGTTAAAACCGGGTGATGTAATTGCGATTCCGAACGAAGCAACAAACGAAGGTCGTGCGCTCAAATTGCTGGATAATGCAGGTGTAATCAAATTGAAGCCAAATGCTGGCGAAAATCCGGCTATTGATGATATCGAAAGCATTCCGACAGGCGTTAAGTTCACTTTGCTTGCGGCAAATCTTGTTCCTTCAACTTTGGTCGATGTTACGGCTGCAATCATTAACGGAAACTATGCACTTGATTTTGGAATTGATCCGAAAACTGCCGTTGCCAGCGAGACAAAGCCTGCCGAATCATACTGGAATCTGATTGCTGCTCGAAGTTCAGAATTGAGCGACAAGAAGAAAGTTCAGCTTTATGATAAAATCGTAAAGGCATTCCAGACGCAGGGAACTATTGATGTCTTCAACAATCAGTACGGAGGATTTTTCTCTCCTGTCGGCTGGGAAATTGATGAGCTTGCCGCATATAAATAAAATGTGAAAAAAGGAAAAGGACGATTCTATGAAAAAAATTTATCTTGCAGGCGGTTGTTTCTGGGGACTTCAGAAATTCTTTGATCAGTTCGACGGTGTAGTTTCGACAGAAACCGGGTATGCAAACGGAAAGACCGAAAATCCGACTTATGAGGATGTTAAGCATAAAAATTCTGGGCATGCCGAGACTGTTAAAATTGAATATGATGAGAATAAAATCTCTTTGACAAAGCTTCTGGAATATTATTTTCTTGCAATTGATCCATTTTCTCTTAACAAGCAGGGGCCGGACGAAGGCGAGAACTACAGGACTGGCATTTATTACGATGATGATTCACTTCTTCCTGAAATTGAGGCAGAGTTCAAGCGTCGAGAAGAGGCTGCCGGTCAAAAATTCAAGGTGGAACTCTTACCGCTCAAAAATTACTATAGCGCGGAAGAATATCACCAAAAATATCTTGAAAAAAATCCAACAGGATATTGTCATCTTCCACTAAAATTGTTTGCTCTTGCAAAAAAGGAATAGATTATGCCAGAACTTTCAAACAGAACCGCAACTTTTACCGACAGCGTAATCCGTCGCATGACCCGAATCTCAAACAAATATGGAGCGGTCAATCTCTCTCAGGGATTCCCGGACTTTGAACCACCGCGCGAAATTCTTGAACGACTGGCACAGGTCACAAAAGAAGATTTTCATCAGTACGCAATCACTTGGGGAGCGCAGAATTTCCGAGAGGCACTTGCCGCCAAAATCGAGCACTTTTCGGGTGTGAGCGTAAATCCCAACGAAGAGCTTGTCGTCACTTGTGGCTCGACCGAGGCGATGATGGCCGCAATGATGAGCGTGACAAATCCCGGCGACAAGGTGATTGTCTTCTCGCCATTTTATGAGAACTACGGTGCGGACACAATTCTTTCTGGCGCAGATCCGATTTATGTTCCTCTTATTCCGCCGACATTCCGTTTTGATGCTGCCGTCCTCGAAGATGCTTTCAAGCAGAAGCCAAAGGCTATCATCGTCTGTAATCCGTCGAACCCGTGCGGAAAGGTCTTTACCCGGGAAGAACTTACGATAATCGCCGACCTTGCAAAAAAATACGACACTTTTGTCATCACCGATGAAGTTTACGAGCACATTCTTTACAAACCGCACGAGCATACCTACATGGCAAGTCTTCCGGG
>CADCRJ010000415.1 GCA_902803735.1 uncultured Spirochaetaceae bacterium | reverse complement strand
GAAAAATCCTGAATGGAGGAGAAACTACATGACTTGGCAGCAGACTATAGACGAGGAAAAAGCTCTGGCCTTTGAGGAGGGTAAGAGCGAAGGCTCTCAGGCAAAAGCTATTGAGAACGCACGAAACTTTTTGAAGCTCAATAAACTTTCTTCGGAAGAAATTGCAGCTTGTTGTTCGCTTCCTTTGGAGCAGGTGCTTGCTTTGCAAAAGGAGCTTGTAGAGACATAAAATAACCGGCCTTTGAACAGGGGTTAAAAATATAAGGGCACCTCGAAAAACGCTAGTCGCTTTGCGACCGCAGTTTTTCGAAGTTTCCATAAAACAACAAATTACTCAAATATGAAGGGCACTTCCCAAGTGTATGCGGCAACGCGGCAGTGGGAAGTGCCCTTCTTGCGTATAAGGGGGATATATGGGATTTATAGAGCAAGAGATAATAATAAGGCCCGTAGCAGAAATCCGAATGGGTAAAGAAGACGATTACGGATTCGCAAAGCTGGAGGACAAGGACATAAAAGGAGAGGGCAGCACTGACTGGATGCCCATAGCAGGGGATTATGCAAGCACGGAGAGCGGTTTCTGGGGTCTGCCAGAGATAGGGACGATGGCGGTGGCAGTATACAGGCCGGAGAGCAAGCAGGGGATAATAATCGGGTTCCTGTATGACGAGAATCACAAGGCGCCTGTAGAAGAGGGAAAGGATGCCACGGGCAGGACAATCCTGCAGACAAAGAAGCACCGGTTTGAGATAACGGACGAGGAGGGGACGGAGGAGATAAGCCTGACGACGGCGGAAGGCAAAATGAAAGTGGTCCTGGACGGCGATGGCGGTATAAAAATAATAAACGAAATGGACGGGGGCAAAATAAAGATAGAGGCCGACGAGGAAATAGGGATAGAGAGCGAAAAGAAGAACGTGCAGCTGAAAGAGGATAAAGATGGCGGGCTAGAGCTGAAAAGCGGCGGCGAGTTGAAAATAAGCACGGATAAGGATATTATGATAAAATCAAGTGGCGAGCTGACCTTGAAAAGCCCAAAGAAAAAGCTGAGCGGAAGCAAGGGAGTGACTGCGAAGGGCAAGCAGGTGGCGAAGCAGGACGACAAAGTCGTTGGTGTGGACACGCACATAATAATGATACCGTCGATTAACGGCGAGGTACCAACGCCAATGCCGCACCCCTTTACAGGGCAGCTAAAGGAAAAGCTGGAGGAAAGCGTAAAGCTAGGCTACAAGAAAGTTGCCGTCAAAGGCAGCGTAGCAAAGCACGTAACAGGCCACATACCGCAGGGGCCGAGGTTCCAGAGCCAGCCCAAGAACAAGGGCGAGATTACAGGAGGAACGGAGCCAAGCGTAAAGGTAAAAGGCAAGGAGATAGCCGTGCTTGGCAGCTCAGTAAGTACGTGCAGCGACGTTGGCGAACGCGACAACTCCAAGGTAATAGCCTCAGGCACAAGCACTGCAGCCGTAGAAAAGATGCTGCAGAAAATGGAGGAGGAGGCGAACGCAGCGGCAGCCGCTACAGCGGCACAAGCCGGGCAAGAGCCAGAGGAGAAGAAGGAAGAGGAAAAAAATATTTCTGGAGTAAGCGGTGATCCCAATTATAAAGGCACTGAAGCTGAACAAAAAAGATATAATAAGCACGCTTCCAAACACTTCAAACATGAAGAAGGTTATTTGGCCAATGTGAAACAAGGTGAACGTATGACTTTTGAACAGGCAGACAGTAATTCTGTAAATCCTTGTTATGAATCATCATGTGACGATGGTTATGCTGATGTTTGCGTATCTTGCAGTTACGTGTTTGAGGCACGATTAAGAGGCTGGGATGTTGAGGTACTTCCAAGATTTAAAGGTAATAAGCTTGACAAACTTGCACATAATTCCAGGCTCGGCTGGTTAAATGATAAAGGTTTTCATCCAGATTATATTCACAATCTAAACGCAAACTCTACAGAAAGTATGATGAAGTTTGTTGATGATACTGTAAAGGAGGGGGAAAGATACACCATTGAGGGCTCTTACATTGACAAACCTTCACAGGGGCATTTAATTTCTGTTTTTAGAAAAGACGGGGAATTAATTTATTACGATGGTCTTGAAGGCGCTGTCTATGACGAGGAAGATACAATTGAATATTTTGACCAAATGAAAAAAGGAAACACCGAAAATACATGCATGAACCTATTAAGAGTCGATAATTTACAGTTCGATAATTCAGTCACAGATTATATTATGGAGGAGAAACAATGAGAGAAGTGAAAATCGGAGACTTTACAAAAGAGCAGCTGGATGAAAAATACGGAAAAGACGCTTTTATCCTAGAGGGACGCTATGAAGAAAGGAATGTTTATGTAAAAAAGCCAAAAAGCACAGGACTGACAGGAATTCCTCTGATTGCATTAGAGAAAGACGGTGTTTTTGAATTGCACCGTGATTTTATAGGATTAAAAGCTAGGAGACTCTGTACACCTATTGAGTCTTAGGGTAATGGTAGGCTTGGCATAAAATCCATTTTATCTAAACCTACGGCACATCTAAAATTAAGGTGTGCCGTCTTATTATTTTCTCAAAGACAGCATACAGAGCACGCGCAAACGTCAATTTAAGCAACTCAAATATGAAGGGCTGCATCCGAACTTGAAAAAGGCTCGGATGCAGCCCTTCATTCATTTTAAATAAGGAAAACAAAGAGATGGAAAAAACAGAATCATTCAAAAGGGCGAATTTCTTTCCTGGGTTAAAGGCGACGCCCACGTTCTGGAACGAGATGGAAGAATACCATTTCAAGAAAGAGAAGCTCTACAACAGCCTTTTTCATGGGTACGGCATCGTCCCGGACTACAAACAGTCGCTGCACGTCCAGGCCGAAAAGACCAAGGGCGGAATATTGACACTGCTTGTTGGCAGCGGGCTGGCGTTTGACTCCGAATGAAATTTCTGAACACTGGCTCGAAAAAGGATATAGATTAGTAGAAGTGGAGCCGGGAATATGGATTGATCCCGGTTTTTAGGAGGATAATATGAACATAAATGATTTTATTGAAAGAAATAATATCGCAATATTTGCAAAGGCAGATTTAAAATCAAAAACTTTTGACATAATAAAGAGAGATGTTGAACTTGAATCGTATGATTTATTTCAACAACTAATTTTGTTTGGCAATACAGACAGTCTCTGCGAAAGTATTGATGGACAAATTTTACCTCGAATTTGGACACAAGGTAATACAAAATGCATTGTTTGCAAGCCCAACAATGAACAGCTAGTTGCATTGTTTTATGATAATAATATGAATGCCACCGATAATTATTTTCATGCAAAAGAATTAAACTTATTGTTGAAAGAAATATTCTGACACACCTTTTTGCTTTCGAATCTGTCGGATAAGTCATATTAGATCTCTTTATTATTGTGCTCTCTGCAATAGCCGACCCGATGAAAAGCGAGCCCTTCGAACGCGAAAGAAAGCAGATTGAGAAGAAGAAGGGGGATGAGAAACCGAAATCAAGTTCTTGTACGCAAGTCGAATATGGAAGTACAGACTTGAGCCAAAAAGCAATTAATTATAGGAAAGATAAT
>CADCRJ010000414.1 GCA_902803735.1 uncultured Spirochaetaceae bacterium | reverse complement strand
ACCCATCCCGAAAAAAAGGCTTCCGCGCTTCGCTTGTGCAGATTTTTTTTCGGGCGTGGAACCCCGCTTCCGTTGCTTTCTGAGCTTTACATCAAAACTCGACATTCGCCCTATATATGTTTTTAGAATACGTTTGCCTGTGCTTCGCGCTAAGTATAGCATGGTTTAGTCCCTCTGTGCTATAATCGCCGTAAAATGAAGATAAAAGAAAACAGAACTAAAATAGCGGGGCTGCTCTCAGGCATTTTTCATCTGGCGGGTTCCATCTTGATTGCAAGAAATTTTCTCTTGTTCATGGCCGAGATAGACGAGAACGAGACCTGGTCATTTGAGCTTGGCGCAATCTTTCTTGCCATTACATTCGTCTTTGCCCTTGTCGGTATGATAAAGCCCCAGAAGAGCGAGACTGGAAAGACCCTTTGCCTTGTCGGAATAATTTTGCCGCTGATTTTTGCAAGTCTTTTTTTGATCGCACCTCTGGTGGCAAAATCCATTAATCATCATACAGACGAATATTTGTATGACCGAGAAAAACACAAAATCGGGTATATTCTTGGAGACGGTTTCTTTGACTACAGCCGTACGGACATTTATCGTGGAGACGGCATAAAAGGAGCTGGCGGAAACTTCTTCTACGACGTGTATATGGGCGGGACTAGCGGAAATGACAAGTTCTCCTATTGCGACTGGCTCTGCCTTGACAACGGCGCTCGTATGATTGGCCTGAACTATTTCTGCGACTTCTATGACATCAGCCGCGAAGATGACAAGACTAACAGGCGGACAATAATTCATGAGCTTAGCGACAGGCTTATTATTCCTTGGGGCAGTTATCAGGCGTATTATGAGAAGTCGAAGGAGACGTTCGACTTAAAATACCCGGTAGTCCGCAGAAAGACAGGCGACACGCATGTTAGCGAGGACGGAGAGGATACCTTCATTGATACTGACCTGCTGTATTATGCTGGATTCCTGCGCCTTTATGACGAAGAAGCCTGCAAGAAGTATAGTGATTACCTTTACGGAAAATGGAGTATTATCGAGAATGAAGGCGAGCATATAGACGGCCAGTACTTCTACAAAGGCAATAGAATTAGTGGGGCCGCCATGGACTTTTTCAACAACGAGCTTTTTGAGGATGCCGTGATAAAAATCGGGATGAGTACGGACGAAGTCATTAAGGTTTTTGGTCCGTCCTGTAAGACTTTTGTTGAAAATATGCTTGCTTATCCGTGGTTTGTCTTTTATTTTGACGAGAACAATAAAATCAAGCAGGTTCATATATGTTTCGATTAGTGAAAAGCCTGCTTTTGACAAGGAGGGGCTTGTTCCGCTAGCCGAAGCGAGACTTTTGCTCAGGAGGGGCTTGTTCCGCTAGCCGATGCACGAACTTGCTCAAAGTTGGCGGTATTCCATTTGCCGATGCACGAACTTGCTCAAAGTTGGCGGTATTCCATTTGCCGATGCATGAACTTGACCAAGGTTGACGCTATTCCTGTGGAAACGGCTCGTTTTTGCCTCAGGCGGGCAATGTACAAGCGGAACAGCCCTGCCGTTCACAAAAGCTTGCTTTGTACACTATGCAAAAGCAAGTGTTTTGCAAAATCCTGCAAAATACGCCTGGACTTTGCATAAAAAACGCTGCGGGAGGTTTATTCGCTCTCGTCGTCGCCTTCGTCCTCGTAATCCTCGTCTGAGCCGTACAGATCGAACATAAAATCGCTCAGCAGGGAGTATTTCTCTTCATCCTCTTTTAGCTTCTGGGGATTCGTTCCGTCTATTACAAAGTTTTCTTGATAGTTTTCAAGGCATTCCACGATGAATGCGAATTCATCTTCATCCAGCTCGTCGTAGAGCGAGTCGGTTCCCTTGATTTTAGGAACAAGGCAGTCTAAAACTTTCAGGGACGCCTCGTACTCCTCGCGGATTTCCTTGCTTGCCTCGTCGCTTCCTGTCTCGTAAGCAAGCTCTTCTTTTACCTGCTCGTGTATTATGGATAATGATTCTATCAAAAGTTCATCGTAAGTCATATTTTCAAACATTTTGCACTCCCTTTTCTTAACCCGCCATATTCTACATTTTACAAGGCCGAATGTCGAGTTTCAAAATGTAAAATACGCAGAAACAAAGTTTCAGAAATCAACTCCCAGCGGGAACCCAAATGAGCACGACAACGAATGCGCTCAATCCCGAAAAAAAAGCTCGCTTGAAGCTACGCTGCGAATACCGCGCTTCGCCCTACGGCACGCCGTACGCACTTGCTACGCCGTATGTGCAGATTTTTTTT
>CADCRJ010000413.1 GCA_902803735.1 uncultured Spirochaetaceae bacterium | reverse complement strand
TGGGTTACCCCAGTAGCGGTTACGGCTGATTGCCCAGTCGCGGCTACCTGCGAGCCATTTTCCGAAGCGGCCTTCCTTGATGTGAGCAGGCTGCCATTTTATCTGGCTGTTTGCTTTGAGCAAGCGGTCGTGCTGGTCAGCGACCTTTACGAACCACGAGCCGATTCCGCGGTAAATCAAAGGAGAGCCACAACGCCAGCAGTGCGGGTACTGGTGATTTACAGTATCACGCTTAACAAGCTTGCCCTCTTTTTTGAGACGGTCCATGATGTCTTTGTCAGCATCTTTTACGAAAACGCCAGTATAGTCAGAAACTTCTTTTGTGAAGCGGCACTCAGCGTCGATTGGCTCAACGAAAGGAACGCCCGAACCTGCAAATACCTTGCTATCGTCCTCACCAAAGGCAGGAGCGATATGAACGATACCAGTACCGTCCTCTGTTGAGACGTAATCTGCGTTCATAAGGCGGAATGCACCCTTCTCGCATTTCTGACCGCTCTGTTTTTCACACTCGGCAGAGTCTTTGAGATTTGCGAAATATGGGAACAGAGGCTCGTACTCAGCACCCAAGAATTCTGCACCCTTGTGGTGGTAAATAATCTCGTAGTCCTCGGCGTTCTTGTAGTAAGCAGCCAAGCGAGATTCTGCGAGAATGTAGTAGTCGCCAGATGATTTATCAAGAATCTTTACGTAATCAATCTCAGGTCCCATACAAAGACCGAGATTTGAAGGCAAAGTCCACGGAGTTGTTGTCCATGCAAGGAAATATGTCTTTCCGTTTGTCATGTCTGGGTCGGCAAAGGCTGCTGGTGCTTTTGTGACCTTGAAACGGATTGTGATTGCAGGGTCCTGTTTTTCTTTGTAGCCCTGTGCAAGCTCGTGAGTTGAAAGAACTGTAGCACAGCGTGGGCAGTACGGCAAAATGTACTTGCCTTCGTAAATCAAACCTTTATCCCACAAAGACTTAGCAACCCACCAGATTGTCTCCATAAAGTCTGGGTTCATGGTCTTGTAGTCGTTGTCAAAATCGACCCAGCGACCCATGCGGGTGATAGTTTTTCGCCATTCAGATGTATAACGGAGAACTGAAGCCTTACATTTGTCGTTGAAATTTGCAACGCCGTACTCTTCGATCTCGTGCTTGGAGTTGATCCCAAGCTCTTTTTCAATAAGGTTCTCGACAGGAAGACCGTGACAGTCCCAGCCAAAACGTCGCTCAACCTTCTTGCCCTTCATTGTCTGGTAACGCGGAATAATGTCTTTAATTGTTGAAGGAATGAAATGACCAAAGTGTGGCAGACCTGTAGCAAACGGTGGTCCGTCAAAGAAAATGAACTCATCACAGCCATCTCGCTGTGAAACCGATTTTTTGAAAGTGTCGTTCTTCTTCCAGAACTCTAAAACTTCTTCTTCCTGCTTAGGAAAATCAACCTTAGCATCAACTGATTTGTACACAATTATTCCTCGTGAAATATGATTTTACCGCTCATTATACAAAATTTAAGAAGAAGAATCTACTACCACAGAGACAAGCACAGGGATTCAATATTGAATCCCTGTGGTAAAAGGTTAGAACTCGCGGATAACACAAACAATATTACCCTCAGTCTTGTCCGCTGTCCAAATCTGACCTTTATAAACTCCTCCAAATCCAACTGACTCATACTTATTTGTAGTATCACATACTGTTGCTAACAAATAACATTCCGTTGCCGAATCCATTCTGAAGCTATCGCCTCCAAGAGCCACACTTGCTGTGCTCACATCGAAAATCATATCTTCTGACTCAGAAGAGCCGTTTTCATATAGTATCATAAACTCACTATACCCCGGAAGATACCAGCCGTTTTCATAAGCGGTTCCTGCCACGCGGCTTGTAGACTCCCCGCTCAGCTTTTGTCTTTTATAGTTCTTCGCAAAATAGAAGGCTGGATAATTTGCCTCTATACCCGTATCATCAGTACTTCCGTTTTGAGCAAGGAACAAACCTATCTTTTCTAAACATTTGCTTTGATTCTTATTAGGATCGGTGGTACCATGCTCGTAGATTGTAGAAATCGTCATACTGTAAGCATTTGCAGAAGCTGTGCACCATGCAATAGGACCATCGCTTTGTTTCAATCCAACACCAAGAGTGCGTACAGTCGTACTATCACCAGTATTGTTAAGCTCCGTACCCTTGTAGAAAATAAGCGCGATGGCATAAGGTTTTACGGCGTTCTTGCCCTCCTCGTCAAGGGCATCATAATCGGCATACGGCATGGCCGTTCCGTCGTTGAACACTATGTCGCCAACTTCTTTTGGCTCCGTGCGGGCTTTTGTTCCGATTGGCGGTCTGTCCTCATCCTCGCTTATGGCTGGCTCCTTTATCTCGCTTATGCCTATCGTTATGAACGTGGTCTCGCCATCCAATACACGCACGTCCTTCTGGTTGCCGTAACCGATTTTCTTGCCCTCGTAGCTGTATGCGTA
>CADCRJ010000412.1 GCA_902803735.1 uncultured Spirochaetaceae bacterium | reverse complement strand
GACACCTCCACGGGCTTTTTATTCGTTTATTATATCATCTTAAACGAATTTTTTAGCCCATCAGTGTCTACTTTTATTGTAGCACCAGAAACATACACTTTTAAGGACGACTTTTTTTACCAGTGCAAAAATCAGCCAGCCCCCGACTAGATTTTCGAAGACTGGCTGTTGAGTTTTAGTCGTAATTGTTATTCGTTACCCTACTCAAACTCGCGGATTGCGCATACGGTTTGGCTGTTTCCGCCGGCGGTCCACTTTGGTGGTGCGTAAACTCCGTCTTTGCCGGATATTATAACGTAATCCCATTCTTCCGCCCTTTGAGTTGACGACGTAAAGAATATTTCTTGCATAAGGCTGTCTCCGCCGCAAAGAGTTCTTGCTTCGTCCACGGTCTGCATCACTTCCTTTAGTTTTAACATTTCGTTTGACGAAGGAATATACCAGCCGTCCGCGAATTGAGTTGAGCCGACCTTGCTTCCTTCCACGCCCGCGTAGTTTTTTGCCCAGTAAAATAGAGGGTATTTTGCGGGGTCAGAAGTGTCGTCTCTTTTGCCGTATTTTTTAAGCCAGGCCGCTATCTGCTCAAGCGCGTAAGAGCCGTCCTCGTGGTGGGCGTATTTTAGCGGAACCACGTCCACATGAGCCGCGGCGGCCTCTTCCGTGCACCAGCATATATTGCTCGCGGATTTTATGATTTTTGGTCCCTTTGAATCGCGAGTGATTAGAGTTCCGACCGTCCTTGCGTTTTTGAGACCTACGCCGAGAGTGCGTTCCTTTCCGTTGTAGGAGCAGTCTTTTCCTTTGTAGAAGATTACGGCTATTGCAGACTTTGCTTCTTCTGCGGAAAGTTTTGTTCCCTTTTTGTACGGTTTTGCGCTTCCGTCGCTGAACACAATGTCTCCTACGGCTTTTGGTGCCGACGGGGCTTTTGTTCCGATGTAGGATTTTGCCGAGTTAAGTTTTGTGGTAGCACTTTTTACGCTTGGAATCGGAAGAGTCTTTGAATCAGCTCCGCTAACGTTTGAAAGACCGCTTATTTTTAGGAGTTTTTTGTCCGCAGTCTTGCTTGGTGCTTTTGCGGCAAATTCCCTTATGGCGATGACCTTTGAGTTTTGCCAGCTCTTGTTTTCTTCTACAAGGCCAGAATTCCAGCTAAAGTCATAAGCGTAAGCACACCAGTCTTTCTTTTCGCACTGTGAGACTGACCAATACTTTCCGCGAAGCCTTGTTCCTCCGCAAAGGGAAAGGGCAGCTTCTACGGTGGCTCTAGATTCATATACTTTTTTGAGCTCCGTTATGGTCGGGGCATACCAGTTAGATTCGTATTCTGTTCCAGAAACAGGAAGTTTTCTGTATTGGGCAAAATATTCAGAAGCCTCAAAAACAGGGAATACAGTCTTGAAGAATTCAAACCAGTCTTGATTTTCGACAACCCGCTTGCCGCCAATCTGTATTATTCCGGTTTCCGAAGTAATGACGTTTTCTTTTATAAAGTCGTAGAGTTTTTGCACGCCCTGGCTTCCGTCCTTTGTCTTTGAAGGCTGCAAGGATGCTACATTCTGCCAGAACGCAACGTTTGTGTCATTGCCATGCGTGTAGAACCACGGCATCATTTTGCGGTCATTCTTGCCAACATTTGCCCATTCACCGCAGGAAGCAATACCAAGCGCACGTTCCTTACCGTCGTCAGAGCATTCCTTTCCAACGCAGAAGATGACTGCAACCGCAGAATTTTTCTGAATGTCGGAAAGCAGAAGAGTCTTTGCGTAAGGTTCCGCACTTCCGTCGTTGAACACGATATCTCCAACATTGCGTTTTTCAGTAGGAGCCTTGGAACCTATGTAGAGCCCCTTTTCAGGAGTGCGTTTTTCCGCCGCCGTTTTTGCGACTTCTGCCTTAGACGGGCTTCCTTCTGCAAATTCGCGGATAAAGTATGCCTTGTATGAGTCTGTGGCCATTGTTTTTAAAAATCCGCGTTCTTCGTTTATGTTGCTTACCGTCCACCAAGAGCTGCCCTCGATTTTAGATGCCCCGCAAACTTCAAGTGCCGCATTCACCGTGGAAAGAACAGATGAAGTTCTTATGCGGGAGTCTTCCGTTTTTGTCGGGAGATACCAGCCCGTAGCGTATCCGCTGCCTGCCACATGGCTTCCTTCAAGGCTTGCGTAATTGTTTGCCATTGCGAACGCAGGGTACTTTGCCTCGTCGTCGGTGTCGTCCCAGTCGCCGTTGTTCCTAAAGCTTTCGCCAATCTTTGCAAAAGCACTGATTCCTGAGCGCAACGTGTCCTCCGAAAGGGACGGAACATAGCGGTATGCAAGTGTGGCATCTTGCGTGCAAAGCTGGATTTTTTTATTTGACTGGCAAAGACCTACGCCAAGAACTCGCCTTTTTCCGTCGTCGGAGCAGTCTTTTCCAACGTAG
>CADCRJ010000411.1 GCA_902803735.1 uncultured Spirochaetaceae bacterium | reverse complement strand
TCGTAGTCAATCGGCTCGGTGATTGTCGGGTTTGCGCCGCAGACAGGGCATTTTCCGTTTGCGGGAGGCAGTTTTATGTTGTGGAAGTCGTTTTTGAGGGCATCGTAGGTCAAAAGTCTTCCCACAAGATTTTCGCCAACTCCCGTGATGTATTTGATTGCTTCCATTGCTTGAAGGCTTCCGATAACGCCTCCCATGGCACCAATGACTCCTGCCTGCTTACAGGTTGGCACGGCATCTTTTGGCGGCGGATCTTTGAACACGCAGCGGTAGCAAGGGCCCTGGCCCGGAATGTAGGTCATAAGCTGGCCTTTGAAGCGGATTATTCCCGCATGGCTGAAAGGCTTTTTTTCGAGCACGCATGCGTCGTTTATCAAAAACTTCGCGGGAAAGTTGTCCGTGCCGTCAATCACGAAGTCGTACTCGCGGATAAGTTCGCGGATATTCGACGAGTAAACGAAAATCTGGTAGGTGTTGACTTTTACGCCTGGGTTCATTGCGGTGATTGTTTCTGCCGCCGACTGGACTTTTGGCTTACCAACGTCCGAGGTTGCGTGGATAATCTGTCTTTGAAGGTTCGAAAGGTCAACTGTGTCCGCGTCCGCAATGCCAATGGTTCCAACTCCAGCTGCGGCAAGGTACATTGCGACTGGTGCTCCCAATCCGCCGGCTCCGATAATCAGGACTTTAGCGTTCAAAAGTTTTTGCTGACCTTTTACGCCGATTTCCTTCAATATAATATGTCTTGAATAGCGTTCAATCTGTTCGTCGTTAAGTGCCATAATTTCCTCCGATTAGCGTGAACCGCCGCCCATAAAATAAAGGAATTCAACAACGTCGCCGTCTTTGAGGACTGTTTTTTCTTCATCTGCTTTTTGCAAGAATTCTTCGTTAATCGAAACCGTTACGTACTGCGGTGTTTCTACTTTTTCCTGTTCGATGAGTTCTGGCACGGTTAAGCCGTCTTTTACTTCTTTGCGATTTCCTGAAACTGTGATTGTCATTTTTATCTCCTGTAGTTTAATCGTTTTTTATTCTTCTACTTTTTGAACGTAGAGCGTGTAAGTTCCGTCGTTGTTGTCATCCAGCTGCAAAACCTGATGTCCGTCATCTTTGAACGAGCGAGGAACGTTCTGTACCGGTTCTCCGTCGTTCATTCGCACGGCGAGAATCTGCCCGTTAGAAAGTTCTTCGATTGCGACTTTTGCCTTTACGAATGTGAGCGGACAAACTTTGTCGGTAATATCCACGTACCCGTCGTTTTTTATTTCTGCCATGTTTTTCTCCTTCATTTAATTAGCTGCATTGTTGGGTAGCTGTGTTAAAATCTGGTGGGTGGTAGCGAAGGCGGAGCAGAAAAATGATTCTGAGCGCCGCGAGCGTTAGCGAGTCGGATACCTCTAAAGCTCAGCCATCATTTTTCTGAAACGTCGTAGCGGACAACCACCAGATTTTTAATCACGTTGCCAGAATGCAGCTGCCTATTTTCCTTCGTAGGCTTTTGTGATTACTTTTTTGAATTCGTCCTGTCCGACTCGCTGCAGGCAGGCTCTGAATCTTTCGCTTGGCTTTGCGTTTTCTGCGAAGAAGTTTATAGCCGCGTCCGCAACTCTAAAGAGCGTGTCTTTGTCTTTGATGATAGGGAGCAGGTTTTCGCCTTTGTAGATTTCGTTTCCGAACAATCCGCCGAACGAAACGATGTAGCCGCTTTCGCCGCTCCAAGCTTCAAACGGACATGCCTTAACGCAGCGGCCGCAGAGCACGCATTTTTCGTTGTCCAAAGTGATTCCCTTTTCTTTGTCGAGTGTGATTGCATCGAATCGGCAGGCTTTTACGCAGACTCCGCATTTTTTGCACTTTGAGTTGTCAATAGAAACGTCCATGCCGCCTTTTACGCCAAAGTCGTTTTCTTCGGCTTTTAGGCAGTTCGCACGGCAGCCCGTAACGCCGAACTTGAATTTGTGGGGAAGAGTGCGCCCAAAATATCGTTTGTCAAGTTCAATGGCAATCGGAAGGGTGTCGATACAGCCGTTCGGACAGATTGCAGAACCCTGGCACGCCGTTACTGTGCGGACTCGCGGTCCACAAACGCCTGGTTTTACCCCGCCTTTTGAAAGCTCGCTTTTTACCTCTTCAATGTCCTTTATATTGATAAAAGGAATTTCGATTCCTTGTCGGCTCGTCATGTGGACGTAACCGTGACCGTATTTTTCTGCAACTTCAGAAATCACTTTTATATTTTCAGCAGTCATGTTTCCACCGACGGTCTGCACACGCAACGAAAAGAATCCTTTTTGCTTTTGGTGCATAAATCCGCCAGCTTTTAATGCCGCGTAATCGACTGTTTCTGCCATAAGAGCCTCCTTAATCTGGGAAAACCTAGTTAAATGATATGGAATATGAACAATATATAAAGTAAAACCTATTTATGCAATAGGTAATATATGATTTTTTTTCAAAAAATGTATTGACCTTTTTTTTGGTTAACAGTAAGGTAGCTGTATCTCAAATACCTACTAAACAGATAGGTATAATTAAAAAAAGGTAGGAGGTATCTTTATGAATCAGAAAATCTTGGGTATTTCATTTGCGTCGGTTCTTGCGTTTACGATTATAGGTGCTGCTTCGTGCAACAAAAAGGAAGCTGCTCCTGCAGAAAGTCAAAAAACTGAGACTGCAAAATCAGTTTCGATTACGAACGTGAGCTATGACCCGACCCGTGAGCTTTATGCAAATTACAACAAGCTTTTTGCAAAACACTGGAAAGAAAAGACTGGCCAGGATGTTGAAGTTACCCAGAGCCACGGTGGAAGCGGAAAGCAGGCTCTTGAAGTTGCGAACGGTCTTGAAGCTGACGTTGTGACTCTTGCTCTGGAATACGACGTTAACGCCGTTCAGAATGCCGGTCTTATTGAAAAAGGCTGGGTAAGCGAGTTCCCGTTGGATTCATCGCCTTACACTTCTACGATTGTATTCTTGGTTCGAAAGGGCAACCCAAAGAACATTCTCGACTGGGATGACCTTATCAGAAAGGACGTTGGGGTTATCACTCCGAATCCTAAGACGAGCGGTGGAGCTTGCTGGAACTATCTTGCGGCTTGGGCTTACGGAGAGCGCAAATTCGGCGGGGACGAAGAGCAGGTAAAAGAATTTATAAAGCAGATTTATGCGAACGTTCTGGTTCTTGATTCTGGTGCGCGTGGTGCTACGAACAGCTTTGTTCAGAACAAGCAGGGCGACGTTCTTCTCGCCTGGGAAAACGAAGCCTTCCTTTCAATTGCGGATTACCCGAATGACTACGAGATTGTGACTCCGAGCCTGAGTATTCTTGCTCAGCCTTCCGTTGCAGTTGTTGACGAAGTTGTTGACCGCAGGGGCACTCGTGATGTTGCGACTGAATACTTGAATTACTTGTATTCGGAAGAAGCTCAGCGTGTTGCGGGTGAGAATTTTTATAGACCGTCGAATCAGAAAGTTCTTGCAGAGTTCAAGGACACGTTCAATTTGGAAATCAATCTTGTAACAATTAACGACTTTGGTGGCTGGGATGCGGCGCACGAAAAGCATTTTAGCAACGGCGGATTGTTCGACCAGATTTATACAAAAAAATAATGGGTCAAATGTCGAGTTTATAAGGCATCTTAAAAAAATGCGTCCACTACCAGAAAAGCGCGTCTGCTTTTGTCATGGCTGAAGGTAATAGGAATCCGACTGCGCTCGTTTCACTCGCTTGCGAACCTTCAGAATGACAACGCAGCCGCTTGCTTTTCTTCCCGTTACCGCATTTTTTTGTGTGGTTTTCAAACTCGACATTGAGCCTGATAAAACTAAAAAAGGATTTATATATAGAGGAGACTTTGTATGAGTAAGAAAACACGGCGCGTGATTCCTGGGATCGGGATTTCCATGGGAGTGACGATTAGCATTTTGAGCCTTGTAGTGCTGATTCCGCTTGCATCGCT
>CADCRJ010000410.1 GCA_902803735.1 uncultured Spirochaetaceae bacterium | reverse complement strand
TCTCTTTTTATAAAAGGATAAACGCAGTACTTAGCAAAAGTTCTGTCTTTTTCCTTATTATAATCAAACAAGACAAACGCAGAGAAAGCTTCTCCAAAAATCAGAGGCCCAGTAGTGGAGACGGGGCAAAAAAATGATTCTGAGCGGTGCGAGCGCAGCGAATCAGATACCTATTCCGCTCAGCCATAACTTTTTTTGAAACGCCGCAACGAAAGAGACTCTGATTTTTGTACCAGTAATCTTCGCTATGCGTCTGTCCTGTTAAAATCAAGTTCATAAACCTTAACGGAGGGATATTTATGAAAAAATTAAGCTCACATTTACGTGTCACGGAGCTTGACACTACAGCCGATGCGATTGTTCGCATCTTTAAGGCCGACCAGACTGCGTCAAAAGATGAATTCCTTAAGACAACGATTGCAGAGATTGAGGATTTGTCCGCAAAAATCACCACGGCCATAAAAGCGGCAAAAGCAGTCTCCCCGCTGGAGGCGGCGAACGCAAGGCGGAACGAAATAATCCGTTCTCTCGGTGCCCTGCTCAACGGTTACGCAGCATTCCCTGCGGACGAGGAAAAGGCAGCAGCAAGCAGCCTGCTCGCAGTATTCGGCAAGTACAAGGGAATCACGGGCGAAAGCTACGCAAACGAGTCATCTCTGATTGAGAGCATGCTGGAGGATTTTTCTGCAGAGGGTCTTGCCGACGCGATAAAATCCCTGGACGGAGTGTCAGACTACATAACGTCGCTTAGAGCGGAACAGAACGAGTTCAACAGGGCGAACGACGAGCTTACCGCCGCCAACTCGAACAAGAGCGACAGCGCGTCTGCAATCAAAAAGCCGCTGCTCACTGTCATAAACGAAAAGCTTGTGCCTTATGTCACCGCAATGAGCATGGCGAATGCCTCGGTCTACGCTGACTTTGACACGAAAGCAGGAGCTGAGATTGAAAAGGCCAACGCTTCTGCGTCAAAAAGGCGTAAGTCCGCCACAAAGGAAGAAGATTCTGACGGCGGAGCGCAAATTTAAGTGACAGTTTCCATAACCTCGCGTGTCTAATAAATAACGACATGATAGACAACGAGGTTATAGAATGAAAAAATCAGTTCTTTTGTTTTTGCTCCTGCCGGCATTTGCTTTTGCTGGCGAGCTCAAGGTTTTTGTCGTTGACAAAGACCTTGAATTCCCGCTTGAGGGGGCAAAACTCTTTTTCGATAAAAATCACGAGGCAGCTGCCGTCGCTGACGAAGATGGCAACGCCGTAATTCAAATTCCTGACTCGGTGACGGATGGTACAATCAGGGCAACCCTGCCAGGCTACAAAGAAGCCTCAGTAAAATTCGACGGTACGGACAAAACGCTCACAATAGCTATGTCAATCTCGGATGTAATAGAAGGAAAGGAGCTTGTGGTCAAACGCTCAAGCCCGGACACGACCGAGGAGAAAACAGGGGTCTCAACGGTAATCACAAAGGAAGAGATGCATACGACAGCAAACATCGGCCTTGTAGAGGACTGCATGGCATCCGTGCGCACTTTGCCCGGCGTGTCTTACAGCGGCGCGTGGGGAACCGAGCCTTCCGTTCGTGGCGGGGAGCCGCGCGAGCTTGCCTGCCTGCTTGACGGCATGTACATGATTTTTCCTTACCACTGGGGAGGCGGAAATTCCATCTTCAACCCGTCCATGATAGAGTCGATAAAGCTCTCGAACGGCGTTTTCTCGGCAAGGTACGGGCGGGCTTCTTCTGGAATACTTGAGGCAAAGTCATTAAAACCGGACTACGAGAACGTTCATGTTAACGCAAGTCTCTCAACTACCTGCGCGGATGCGTTTGTACAGGTTCCTTTCGGCAAGGACGTGGGCGGAATGATTTTTGGCACTCACCTCACCTACCTTGACCCGCTCGTCGGCGGCTTCAAAAAGGCGGGCATTGAGTCAGTGGACATGATTAAACGCGCTCCTTACATCCGCGACTTTTTCCTTAAGACTAATTTTACGCCGACACCTGAGCTAGACATCTCGCTGATAGGATTTTTAGGCAGCGACGGTATCGCAATTGACCAGACCGAGAAAGACAAAGGAACCGAGACGCGCGCAAAGCTCGACTACGACATTTATCAGGCTCTGGGAGGCATAAACCTGAAGTACCTGCTGAACGACAGCGTCCTTCTTCACGGTCTTGTCTCTTACAACGGAATGTATGAGGACATGAAGATAAACGTGGCCGAGAACGGTATTGTTGCCTACAATGACGAGTTCGTCTCAAAGTACGGCTCAATGTATCCGAACGTAAGGAAGGGAGCTTTCTACACCCTGCCCGACTTACAGAGTGAGAGCGTTGAGAAAATCAAGAGCCATCTCGTGACAGGCAGGATTGAGACCGAGATTGAGCTAAGCGAGAGAAACCATGTATGCGCGGGCGTTGAGGAGACGTTCCAGACATCAAGCTCCACCGAGAAATTCCACGGCTGGGTTGACCTTGACCTTGGAGACCGGTGGCTTTTCAAGAACGTAAAATATGACAGCAAGACTGAGGGAAACTGCATATTCGACAACGCGGCGTTCATCTCATGGAACTACGGCAACGACAACGACCTTGTGCAGTCGGAGCTTGGAGTCCGAGGGGAATTCATAACGCTGAGGAATAACAAGGAGAATTACAGCATAAACTTTGTGCCTGACGTGTGCCCAAGGGCGAGCGTGACAATAACTCCGTGGCGTGACATAGGACTGCTCGAAAGGGCCTCGATCACGGCTGGAAGCGGTCTTTTCGTCTCGATTCCGCGCGACACAATGATGTTCACTCGCGAGATGGGGCTTAAGAACCACGACATAAGGGCAAACCGTGCCATTCTTGGAGTTATTGGAACCGACGCCGTGCTTGAGAACGGCTGGAAGCTCAAGTGCGAGACATACTACAAGCACTATCTCTCAAGAATTTTTTCCTACGAGCAGACGGACGCATCAAGCAACTATCAGAACGCTTCATTGCACGTAAAATCGAACGGAAAGGGTCATGTCT
>CADCRJ010000409.1 GCA_902803735.1 uncultured Spirochaetaceae bacterium | reverse complement strand
ATATCCTTGCATCAGTATTTGCTGTAATCGGACACCTTACAGGTAATCCGTCGCTCATCATCATCAACTACGATGCACTTCTTTCTTTGGACTTCCGCTCGCTCTCAGCATATTTCTCAATTCCAAAGTTCACATTTGTGCTCGGTGGCAGCGCAGGACTAAAAGGAATAACACCTGCTTATCTTCTCACAATCTTTGCGGCTTACGTTCCTGTCGCATTCGTAGTTTTTGCGGAGCACCTCGCAGACCACAAGAACCTCTCGGCAATCGTAGAAACAAACTTGCTTGAGAAGCCAGGCCTTACAAGAACCCTTCTTGGTGACGGCGTGGGAACATTCATATCAAGCCTTTTTGGTGGATGCCCTAACACGACATACGGCGAATCAATCGGCTGTGTGGCAATCACTCGCAATGCCTCCACGATTTCAATCTGGGGTTGCGGAATCCTCTGCATTTTGTTCAGCCTTATAACCCCGTTGGTCGCTTTCTTGGAGACAATCCCAGGATGCGTCATGGGCGGTGTTTGTGTCGCTCTCTATGGATTTATTGCGGTTTCTGGCTTCAAGATGTTCCAGAAAGTAGATTTGAACGAGAACAAGAATCTGTTCGTCGCAAGTGTGATTTTCATTACAGGCGTAGGCGGAATGGTTGTTAAATTTGGAGCAATCGAGATAAGAACTGTCGCTTGTGCCCTTATTTTGGGAATCCTTACAAATATAATCCTTAGCAGGAAAAACTAGGAACTAATAAGGCGAATGTCGAGTTTCAGAAATCAACATTCGCCTTAATAAAATAGAAGAAACTATACAAAGTGTTTGAGCTCGATGTGCTCAAAGGATTTTGTCTTAACAGCGGTCAGGTAGCTTCCGTACATCGCTGAGACTGCATCAAAGGCTGCAGCAAAGCTACAAAGAATTGGAGCCGCAGTACGCAAAAGCAAGTAGCCAGCCTCAAATCCACGCCCATAAATAGTACAAAGAACGCCAATCGCAAGGAATGTTCCGCCGCTCGGTATTGCACCGAGAACAAAAGAAATTCCGAAAGACGTTACAAACAGCCAGATAATATCAGAGAAAACAAAGCCAAGCAGCGAATAAGACCTAAGAATCGTTACAAAGCAGATTGAAATTACAAGCGCAGTACCGCCGCGTCCGAACACAGAAAACAGCGGATAAACAAAGTTGTTGGTCTGCTCATGGATTCCAAGGCTTCCGCGACCGTGGTGCATATTCACCTGCAAAGAAAAATTAGAGTCTGCGGAGAAGAACGCTGCAATCACAGGACAAATGCTCGCATAAAGAACATTGAACGGCTTTGGGTCCCTGCAGAAGAGTTTAAGTGCGACTGGACAAATAACAACCGCAAACAGGATAAGGTCAACAAGCAGCATCAAAGAAAGCGGAACAAAAATGTTTGACTTGAAGAATCCCCTCGCCTGAATAAACCAATAGCAAGTGATTGCAATCATACCAGCGGAAATCCACTCTACGAAGAAATTAGACACCGTGTAGCAAAGCTTTGTAGCGGACTCAATCAAAGAGATTATCGGCTTTGAAGCGATTTTATCAGAAGCGCAGCCTGCCCCGAAAAATCCCGCAAGGACAAAGACAGGGAGCACGAACATACCGCCGTTAATCGCATCGAAGCTTGAATACGGGAACATCTGCATAATGAGATTCTTTATATCGATTGTAGGAATCTCAGTGATTTTCTCGCCCGTAATCTGAAAGCGAGGAATCTTGATTATGATGATAGAAATGATTCCAAGGCAAAGAAGGGCAAGCGTGGAGCTTATGATTCCTGAGAATGTCCAGAAAATCGTCTTTGTAAGCTGCTTTGTCTCCCTGAGCTTAAAGAAAGAATAAGAGATTCCAAACAAGAGCATTGGAACCAGCGTATAACGACCAAAACGTATAGAAAATTCAGAGGCACCTTCTATAAACTGACTTACCACAGGGGAATCGACAGGAAGAATATAATATGCCGCAATTCCTAGAATTATTCCGATTATATATTTTATCCAAAGTTTCATAAGATTCAGTATATCAAATTCACGGGTAAATTCAATTACACTTAAAAAGAAGTTTAGGTTTTAGAGATTCTGTATCCCTAAGTGGGTAAAAAAACATAGTTAGGGATACGGAATCTATGGTTTACACATCTCTGTCATTAGGGCAATTACACATTTTCTATCACGTTCGGAAAGCTTTTTGAAAAGGGCT
>CADCRJ010000408.1 GCA_902803735.1 uncultured Spirochaetaceae bacterium | reverse complement strand
TACCACACAATTTTCTACCAGAAAAGGAATTACAGACATGAACAAGCATACGGGAACCAAAGGTTCCTGCCAAAACTCGGACAGTTATTATCCCTGATTGAGAGACCTCAGTTTGAAAGATGCGTAAAAGCAACACACTCAAAAAGATGAATCTTTCAAAAGGCTGCACCGTGACCTTTATGGATTGCTCTGATTGTTTATCTCCTGTTCATGAAACTCCGGCAAGCTTCTCCGAAAAGAACGCAGGCGTTGATTCTGCTTGCTACAAATTTACAGTGCTCTCCAAGAACTGAATCAGTGAATCCTGCTGTTTTTCTGAAAGCCTGTTGAATTGCTGAATAAGATGGGATTGTTTTTCCGTCAGAACCATTTGCGTGCCAGTCTCCTCAAAAAAGAACTGGGCGAGCGAAATATTGAACGCGGAGCAAATCTTTTCGAGCGACGGAATTGTAGGTAGCGTTTTTGTCCTGAACCATGCCGAGATTGTAGACTGCGTAAGCCCCGATTTTTCTGCCAACTGATATTCTGACCAATTCCGCTCAAGGCGGAGCGAGCGAATTCTTTCTAAAACATCCATATAATGAATATTTTTACTTCATTATTACGTTGTAAAATAATACGGATATATGTATAATACACTTCGTATTTACGTATTATTTTACTACTGATTTACATAAGGGGGGGATTTGCTAGGAAAATCTTGAATTATGAGCGGGTCGTTACCTTGCTATTGAGCATTTTTACAAATTTTAGGAAAAGCTCGCGCTGTTCTGCAGAGAGTGTTAAAAAAGTTTGAACCAGCTCCAGTAGCTCACCAGTGATTGGAGTTGAATTCTGATATTCCTTACCCGTTAAAAGGTATTCGATTGAAACACCGAGAGCCTCAGCAATTTTGTGGGCGTTCGTAACACTTGGCTCTTGCGGATTTGCCATAAGATAATGGTCAATCGTCCGCTTGTTAACGCCAGATTTTTCGGCAAGTTCCCGCGTAGTCAATCCCTGATAAGCCAATTCATCTTTTAAAAATTCTCTGAACCCCATTTTGTTAAGATATATTTTTTACCGCATAAAATGCTTCTTATTGCACTTTTAATAAAATAAAATTAAAATTAAATACGCTTATTCGGGTATAAAAATTCCCCTGATTAGAAAAAACATTTTGGAGGCAATCTATGAAATCTCAGAAAATCGAAAAAAGCACACATCCGCTTTCAGCAGCAAGAAGAGGCAAATCTCCATCAAGAAATTTAGGTGCGGGACTATCGCAGGGTGGATCAACAATTTCATGCTTTCTATTTCTAAGAAACTCTGTCTTGACATTCCTAATGCTTGTTTTGACTTTTTCATTTTTTGCGTGCCAATTCAACACCGATAGCAAAGATAGCGGAAACTTTTTGCCAGCACAAGTTCCAAGTACGACAGATTCTAACAGCTCAAACAGCGGAAGCGGACAGTCAAACGGAGGCTCTACAACTCCGACGACACCAAACGAAAGCAGTCAAACGAACGTCGTGAACGGAGTCGAAACCGATTCAGAAAATGGAAGAACATACTACACAACAATTACCACAACCACAAAAAGCAATCAAAAAGTTAATGAAAAATCCTCATCGCTTGCTTCTGAAGATGAGTTCGGCGTGTTTATCGCATCTGACGGAACTGCGACTTTGAAAAACGATGCGGCAAAAGCGGTGAGCGCAAGTCTGAAAACAACGCTCTACAAGGATGAAACGACAAAAACAAAAAAATATTATACGGATAAGGCTTACACGGTTCCTGCAACTGGTAAACCCGATGAATTATTGGAAAAAAATACTGTTTACCATGCCGAGGCTGTTCTTAATGGTTCAACCTTAAAAACAACAATTAAATCGGCAAATTATACTGCATCAAAAACAGTTGATGTTAGACAATATTTTGATGCAAAAACAGAGTTAGAGGCTAATTTGCCAACTGCTGGCTCAGTGGTTGATTTCTCAGCTCGTGTGGCGGAAAAGGCTATTGCTGATGCTCGTTCATTATTACCATCTGGTGCAACTTTGGCCGATGATAAACTAACTGTGCCAACTGCAACAATCACAATTCCATCTGGCTATGAATATGACTATCAAAAGGATATTGCAAATGCAAAATTCAATGTCAAAATGTCGGATGTAAGGGGAACAAATACCAAATTTGATGGAAGTATAGTTAAAACAAGTGCAGCAAATACTCCATTGATATATGGTGTATCATCCTATGTGTATAATGATGATGGCGATGATATGAGATCAATAAAGTTTGCAGATAGTGTAAAATCCGTAAACATTGATTTAGAAAATAAAAATACAAATTTGGTTTATATGTATGCTGGTGGTATTGTAGCAAATAATGCAAGTGTTTCCTTATCTAATGCAAATGGAGCAACATTATCAGGAAGTTTATCTACCGATGGTGAAAACAGAAATGCATTAAAAGATAGTGCATTGATTAAAGCATTGCAGACATATTCCGAATTACCAACATTTAGTG
>CADCRJ010000407.1 GCA_902803735.1 uncultured Spirochaetaceae bacterium | reverse complement strand
TTACGAAAATTAATTTTTCTCTTTTTGGAGACTATATGACTGGTTTTATATCTCTTGCTGTCATATTTGTTGTCGTGACAGTTTGTTGCATCGTATTTTTTAAGTAATTTATTTGTACGTTGCTTTCGTGCATCCTGCACGACCGTTAACGCGGAGTTTTTATAGGAGTCATGATAAAAACTACTTCCATGTAATTTTTATCATGAGCAGATTTTGCCGTTGGCAAAACTGCAATTTCGTGCATCCTGCACGACCGCTAACACGGAGTTTTTATAGGAATGTTTTATGTTATTTGGATTTTTTGCTATTGTTTTGATTGTTATTTCAGCAGTTGTGTTTTCTATTCTTGGTGTTGCTATTGATAATCTTGGTGACAAGTGCATTGAGATGATTGACAGAAAACGGTCGTAATCGCCTATAAGTCTTTGCCGCATGGAGAAATCCGTGCGGCTTTTCTTTTGTTGACGGCTATTCTTTGTTAGATTAAAATAAAACTAAAAACTTGGATATAACTTTCTAAAAAGGATTCTGTCAAAAAAACTATGAGCGAATTAAATCGTAAAAAGCATGTATGGCATTTTATTCAGACCAGCGGGTTGGTTCAGCTGAAATTTACTTCTATAGATGATGTTCTGAATTTGAAGGAACTTGATCAGAAACTTTGGGTTTCTTTAGCTTGTCCTGTTAAGGGGCTTGAATTTCCAGAAGAAACACTGGATGTTCTTGATACGGACAAAAATGGGCGAGTTCGCGCTCCTGAAATCTTAAATGCCGTAGAATTCATAAAAAAATATATACGAAATCCTGAAATCATTATGAAGAAAGGAGATACGATTGCATTAAAGGATTTGTCGGACACTCCTTTTGATTGTGGTCATTCTCCGTTTGATTCTGCAAAATCAATTCTACAGATTCTTGAAAAAACAGATGCAATTGAAATCTCCCTTGCAGACATAAATGTAACTGATAAAATCTTTGCTCCTGACGTAGTTAACGGTGATGGCGTTATTCCTGCAGAAGCTTTGAAAGATGATATTTCGGCGGCTGTCGTTCAGGACATTATTTCATGTACTGGTGGCAGCGATGACGCAAGTGGTGCAAAGGGCATTACTCGTGTGCAGTTTGAGACTTTTTACTCTGACTTGCGAGAAATGCAGAAATGGCGTGACGATTCAAAGAAAAGTGCTCAGAACATATTCTTTATGGGAATATCAACAAATGAGGCTGCTAAATCATATATGCTTGTAAGGGAGAAAATCTGCGAGTACTATGAGCGATGCTCTCTTGATTCCTATAATTCTGACATGGCAGAGACTCTTAGAAGAAGGGAAGAGGAGATGTTTGCTTCTGATATGGAGCTTTCTAACGGTCAACTTTCTCTTCTGCCTCTTGCTTGCTGCGAGTCGGATAAGGCCCTGCCTTTTGGAAATGCGATAAACCCTGCTTGGAAAGATGCTATTGAGTCTTTTAGGTCTAAGGTTGTGGAGCCTTTCTTTGGGGAAGGAAAAACACGACTTCCTGAGGCTGACTGGCTAAAAATTCAAGATAAGTTTGAGCCGTACATGGAGTGGTATGCGACTCGCCCTGTAAATACGGCTTCTTCGCTTGATTTTGAGCGTATTGATGAAATCCTTGCTTCTGATGCGGAACAGCTGATTGCCGCAAAGCTTGATGAGGAAGAAAAACAGCCGCCTCTTGCGCAGGCTACTGTTGATTTGCGCCGTCTTCTCCTTTTACGGCGAGATTTTGTCGAGCTATTGAAGAATTTTGTCTCATTTGAGACTTTTTACCTTAGAAAGAATCCTGCAGTTTTCCAATGCGGAACGCTTTACATTGATGGTCGTTCATGCGAGCTTTGCTTTAAAGTGCTTGACCCAGCTAAGCTTGCCACGATGGCACCACTCTCGCAGTGCTATCTTTTACTTTGTGACTGTACCCGTCCAGGTGCGGGCGAAAAAATGCAGATAGCTGCGGTAATGAGTGCTGGTAGCCGTGATAATCTTTTTGTTGGACGTAACGGCTTGTTTTATGACAGGGATGGCAATGACTGGGATGCGACTGTTACAAAAATAATCGAGAATCCAATCAGCATAAAAGAAGCCTTCTGGATGCCTTACAAAAAACTTACCCGCATGATTCAGGAGCGAGTAATCAAGGCTGCTTCTAATGCTGAGAATAACGTAAATGAAAAAATGAGCGCAGCTGTAACTAATCCGACTGATAGCTCTGCAAAGGCTGGTATTGCGGCAAAGAAATTCGATGTCGGCGTGATTGCCGCAATGAGCGTAGCGTTCACAGGCATTGCAACTGTTGTAGGAGGGCTTCTTTCTGCATTCTTCGGTTTGGGCTGGTGGGTTCCGCTCGGTGTTGTCGGGCTTATCCTTTTGATTTCGCTTCCGTCAATGATTATTGCCTGGCTTAAACTTAGGCTCAGAAACATTGCACCGATTCTGGACTCTGCGGGCTGGGCAGTAAACTGTAATGCCCGAATAAACATTACTCTTGGAAAACTTCTCACTAAAGTTGGGGCAAGACCACGTTTTTCTCGTATTAACTTGACCGACCCTTATAAGGACAAAAAATTCCCAATAAAACGGCTTTTGTTGTTGATTCTTGTATTGGCTGTTGTTGCTATGTATATTGTCCTCAGAATAAAAAATCCAGAGAGACTGGATCTTATTATTACTGAAACAAAATCGTTCTTTTTTACTAATTTTTTGAAAAAATTTAATAAGTAGATTCAGCTATATTGTTTTTTTGCGGAATAAAATATGAAAAAAAGAGAAATTGAGCCATATCAAATTGCGGATATCCTGAAAGAAAATTTGCATGACAAATCTGCTTATTTTGTTTTTGCCACGGATGTCGTTTTGAACTCGTGGGCTGAGTGGTGTGTAAGAAATCCTGAAAAATCAGGGGTTCGTGCCGTCAGTCTTGAAAGATTCCTTGCATGGGATACGTTCAAGGAAAACTATGCAACGGCAGAGCAAACGGGAAAACAATCCATACCAGCTGTTTTGCGGAAGATTTTTGTGCACAATCTTATTGCAGAAAACAAGGAATGTGCAAAAAATGGCAAGCCTTTGTTTAAAAGCATAATACACCCACATCTTGCCTCGGAGGCGGAGCCTTTTGTTGACTGGATTTCAAAGAATATTCCATTTTTAAAGACTTGGCACAATAAATTCATGGAGTATGAAAAGGAAAATCCTGGCTCCGCGGATGACGAGGATAGTGATTATGAGCTTTTGTACAGCCGTTATCTAGAGTTTTTGGGCGAGAATATGTTTGAGCCTGCTTGGCTTGAGCCTAACTTTACAGAGCGAAACAAGCGTTTCTATATCTTTTTTCCTGAGCAGCTTGAGGATTTTGATGAATATCACGAGGTCTTTGCTGATTTTGACAATGTTGTTGTACTGACGCTTCCAAAAGAGAAAAAAAGCGAGCAGCAAGTTTATGTCTATCCTGATGCCCGCAAGGAACTTAGGCGTACAGCCCTTTGTATAAGACACTTAGTAGGGGATAAGTCAAATTCTGCTACTTACAGCGATATTGCTGTTCATGTGCCAGACCTTGAGACATACAGACCCTATATTGCACGAGAGTTTGAAAAATATTGCATTCCGTTTGTTATACGAAGCGGTGAATCGTATACAGTCAACAATGCTGGAACAATTTTTGAGAATATCAGCGAGTGCGTTCAGAACCAATATTCTTACAACAGCGTCCGTACATTGCTTTTGAACGGTTTTGTTCCGTGGAAAGAAAAAGATGTGAACCTGAGCCTTGTAAGGGAGGGATGCCGCCTTCACTGTGTTTGTAATTACGAGAAACCTGATGTTAACGACATTTGGATTGAGGCTTTGTCCGCTTCTGGACAGAATGTGCGGGAACTGAGCCTGTACGAGAAGCTTAAAAAAGCGGCAGAGTCAATTTATTATGCTACGACTTTCAAGAACCTTATGAAAGCGTGGGAACAGTTTAAAAAAGATTTTTTGGTAAATGATGAATTCTCTGAGTCTGCGAATAAAATTCTTGGTCGCTGTATTACAGAATTGAGCGTATTGTGCGATATTGAGAATGACTTTATTGAGCCACGCGGATTAACGCTTAAGTCTCCGTTCTTGTTCTTCCTGAATGAGCTGCGGACAAAAACTTACAGACCTCAGGAAAAGATAAACGGCGTTTCTGTGTTTGACTACAAAGTTGCGGCAGCTTCTGCATTCCGCTATTCCTTTGTGCTGAACTGTACTCAGAACGCTCTTACTGTTGCAAGAAAAAAGTTTTCTTTCTTGAATTCTCAAAAACGAGCGGCTCTTGAAATTGTTGATTCCGATTTGCCGTCCTTGGCATTTATACGCCTGTATGATGTGCAATCAGCTGTTTATTCTTGTAGTGAGCAATCATTTTCAGGATTTGCTATTCCTCATAACGCTCTTGTTCCAGCTCCTATTGAAAAAGGGCACACTCCGTTTGAAGAGCTTGACAACGAGGATTTTGTAAAAAACGAAGAGAAATGGTTCATTTACGAGAAAGAAAAGCCTTCCGAGCTGTCCTTAATTCAAAAAAAACAGTTTGACACATGGATTTCACATTCTGATTTTGATTTTGAGAAAATCCCTTCTGTTGGAATTCCTGATACTGTTGAGCAGAAAATTGACAATGTTCTCAAAAAATTGCGTGGTCGCGGCGAATCTGCTAATTTAATGAAGATAACGCAATCTGACATGGATAATTTTTTCCCATGTCCGCGTAAGTGGCTCTTGAAAAATGTTCTCAAATTACAGAACGATACGCTGGATATTTCATTGTTCGGTAAATTTGACCAAGGCAACATAAATCATAAGGTTTTGGAATTGCTCTTTACAGCTTTGAAAAAAGTTCCTGTATTTGGCGATGATGAAACTTTTGGTAATGATGAGAATAGCCTTACTGAACTGGTCAAAGCAAAAATCAACGAGACGATACATTCGCCAGAGATGAGTTTCCATGAGAGCCCTCTTATTATCAAGGTTCTTGAAAGTCAAACTGGAAAAATACAGTCGATTATAATGAAATTCCTCCGAGTATTCTGCCGACCAGAAATGTTTGGTGGAAAATCTGTAATTGGTACTGAAAAATGGGTCGAGGCTCCTTGTGAGGGTAAAAATTATGCTTTGTCTGGTAAGATTGACTGCCTTCTGTCAACTGATAACGGCGATGTTAGCATAATTGATTACAAGAATTCTAGTGTTCCATCAAAAAAATCCCTTATGTGCTCTACAGAAAACACGTTGGATGATTTTCAGGCGGCTATGTATATTTCTTTGTGGAACAAAAATAATGAGGCTGTTCCTGTAAGCGATATGACTTTTTGCTCAATAAAGAACCCTGGAACGACATCTGGTTCAAGGACAGCCATTGATGCTCAGGCTGATGACCTAGAGACTACTCTGGAGCTTTTTGAGCAGTATACGGACTCATTTTACAAAGCTGTTGACGGCAAGGATTTGATTCCGTCTGCAAAAAAAGCACCGTTCAATAAACTTGAAGTTTATTCAGATTGCAGTCAATGTGATTTTAAGACAATCTGTCGGCATACATACTCGGTTGCTGGTCACAAACTATAGAGCACGCCTATAAGGAATTTTTGATTATGGAATATGAATATCTTAATATTTTGGAACGAAAACTTGATGACCAGCAAAAAAAGGTCTGCTGTGCGGAACAGAATACGGTTGTAGCTGCTGGAGCTGGTTCTGGCAAAACACAGGTTTTGGCGACAAGGTTTGCTTGGCTTGTGATGGAGCACGATGATATCGCCGCTTCTTCGATACTTACGCTGACATTTACAAAAAAAGCAGCGGCAGAGATGTATTCGCGTATCTACTCGACGCTCAGAACGTTTGCGGCAAGCGATGCAGTTCCTGAAAAGCAACGGAACAATGCAAAGCGTGCTCTGGAGGACTTTGCCAATGTTCATATCCAAACATTGGATTCTTACTGCGGCTCTGTTGTACGGCAATGTGCAAACCGTTACGGAATAAGACCTGATTTTACGACTGGCAGCGCGGATAGTGAGCGTATTATAAAAGATATGTCTCTTGCCTATGTCTTGAAGAACATGGGGCATGCTGGAATACGCCATTTTACAGAGCTTTGCGAGATTGAGTCCTTTGCTGAGAATGTTTTTGCAAAAATCATAATCAGTTGCACTTCACTTGCAACAAGGAGCGGTTATTTTACTACGCTTCTTGAAAAGCAGAAATCGCTTGTATGCGAAGGTTGGAAAGAGCTTGCTTCTTCTAGTAAAAAAGGCTCACTTCGCGCAATTTTTGCCAGTCTTAGAAGTGAGGCCCTTCGGTTACCAGCAGGCGACGAATTTGAGAGTCTAAAAGAGCTTCTTAATGAACATCCTGATGATGTTGTCGTAAACTTTAGTTTTGAGCCGTCTGAAATAGAATCCTCTGCTGATGAGCTTTCTGAAAAAATTCGCTCAATGTTAGAGCCGATAATGGCTGTCTGCGATTTTAAGACCCGTAAGCGAACGCCTGAATCCGTCGTAAACACAAAAAATTACATATTAGAGCTTAAGGACGTTTGTCAGAAGCTTAATTCGATAAAACAGTATGTAGCCGAGTATAAGTATACAAAGGATATGTGCAGTCTGCTTGACGAATTCTTGGATAGCGTGAATTCTCGCAAGAGGCAGAGCGGTGCTCTTACGTTTAAGGATGTGACGGAGCTTGCTCTAAAAGTGCTTATAGAGCAAAAAGATATACGCAATCAGGAAAAAGCCGCCTTCAAACGCATTATGATTGACGAATTTCAGGACAACAACGGAAGCAACAGAAACCTTTTGTTCCTGCTTTCTGAGCGACTTGACGAGTTCACTAAGATTCCAGCCGATGAAGAGGAGAATCAGGAATATATACATAATGCGCTCAAATCAAAGATTGAGCTGAACAAACTTTTCTTTGTAGGTGATGAAAAGCAGTCAATCTATAAATTCCGTGACGCAGACGTTGCCGTGTTCAACTCGCTTAAAAACGATTTGAACGAGATAAACGGAGAAGGTTCCTATCTGCACATGATTTATAACTACCGCTCAGATGCTGAGACTATAACTAGCTTTAACCAGCTGTTCGGGTCTTTTGTTGTTAAAGACGGCAAATACAAGCTTTTGGAGAATCCTTGCTCCGTTTTTGAACAGAACTCTGAGCATTTGTTTGAGGCTCTTTATGATGAGAATGCTGTTGCTTACTTTATTGACAAAAAAACTCATGAAGTCCCAGCTCCTGTGGAGATTTCTCAAAAAACGATAAGGTCGCACCTTGCACTTTTCCCATTTAACAGGCAGGCTTTTGCCAAGAAAAGGAAAAATAGGGAGGTCTTGGACAAACAGGAGCAGTTTGCCTATTATATTGCGAAGAAAATCAGCGAGATGCACGAGGCTGGCGAGCCGTACTCTTCTTTTGCAATTCTTGACAGAAACCGAACCAACCGAAGAGTTTTTCAGCGTTGGCTTGAGCGGTTCAGGATTCCCTATACCCTTGACCAGCAGTCAGAGCTTTTTGCAGAAGCCCCTGTGAATGATATGTACACGTTTTTCAGACTGTGTGTTTATCCGTCTGATATAAATGCTTTTTCCGCCTTTTTATGCTCTCCTCTTGTTGGACTTACAGAGCAGGCCCTTGAAGCCGTCCTTGGCGTTGCCATTCATCAGTCGGACAAAAAGATTTCGTTTAATTCCTTTGATAAGGATGATTATGACAAAATAATGGCAGCCCTTTCATATTCTCCGCTGCTTGCAGAGCGATACAAGAGCGCGTCGGAATTTTTTGAGAAAGAACAGCCGTTGACGCTTGCCCGTCCGATTACGGACACGCTCAATATTTTATGGAACGAATGTGGCTATCGTTATGAGACGATGCTTTCTCCGAATACGGCTTTGTTTGCCGAGCATTATGATTTGTTGTTTGAGCTTGCTCGCCAGTGCGACTTAGCTGGTAAAGGAATCTCTTGGTTTGTTGACCAGCTTGCGATGCAAAAAGATAGCGAGAAATTCTTTGCAGCTGATTCTCCTGACATGGATACTGCAAACATTTCTTATCCACTTGAAAAAACTGATTCTGTGCAGATTATGACAATACACAAGAGTAAAGGACTCCAGTTCGGTCACGTGTTTATTCTTGGCTGTACAGGCGGAGTTGAGGCGGACAGCGAGGCAAACTTTTTCTATGACGAGGAATCTGGGGT
>CADCRJ010000406.1 GCA_902803735.1 uncultured Spirochaetaceae bacterium | reverse complement strand
GCCGAGTGCTTGCTGTGTGGACAAAAAATCGCGACTGAGTCCCAGATGGAAGAGGCTGCTCGCAAACTCCACGAGATGTTCGGATGCTCGGTTCTTGTAAAGGGCGGGCACAGCGTTAGCGATGCGAGCGATTTTCTCTATGGCAAAGACGGGACGGGCAATTCTATAGCAAAATGGTTCCGCGGTACGAGAATTAACAATCCGAACACCCATGGAACGGGCTGCACTCTTTCAAGTGCGATTGCCGCAAATCTTGCAAAGGGCGAGACTTTGCAGGATGCCGTCTCAAAGGCAAAAGATTATATTTCGGGTGCATTGAATGCAATGCTCGACCTTGGTAAAGGAAGAGGGCCTCTAATGCACAATTTTAATCTAAAAAACAACTAATAAACAAAAATAATAAAGGAAAATAAAATGAATTACACGACACAAATGGATGCTGCGAGAAAACATATTGCTACGGAACAGATGCAAATTGTTGCTAAAAAGGAAAATATTGATATTGAAAGACTTATCTCCCTTGTTGCAGAGGGAAAGGTTGCCATTCCTGCGAATAAAAGACATAAATCGCTTAATCCAGAGGGAATAGGCTCAATGCTTCGCACAAAAATCAATGTGAATCTTGGTGTATCAAGGGATTGCAAAGATTATGACATTGAAATGCAGAAAGTGATGAGTGCCGTTAACATGGGGGCTGAGGCTATAATGGATTTGAGTAGTCACGGAAACACTCAGCCGTTCAGACAGAAACTTACCGCAGAGTGCCCTGCCATGATAGGGACAGTTCCTGTGTATGACAGCGTAATACACTATCAGAGAGACCTTGCGACTCTTACTGCGCAGGATTTTATTGATGTAGTTCGCTTGCACGCTGAGGATGGCGTTGACTTTGTTACCTTGCATTGCGGAATAACTCGCAAGACAATCGAGCAGATAAAAAAGCAGGGACGTAAAATGAACATCGTAAGCCGTGGTGGAAGTCTTGTTTTTGCTTGGATGAGCATGACCGGAAACGAAAATCCGTTCTACGAGTATTATGACCAGATTCTTGACATTTGCGAGGAATATGATGTTACCGTGTCTCTTGGCGATGCTTGTCGTCCGGGCTGTCTTGCCGATGCTACCGATGTATGCCAGATTGAGGAGCTTGTACGCCTTGGCGAACTTACTGACAGAGCTTGGAAACATAATGTTCAGGTAATGGTAGAAGGTCCAGGACACGTTCCCCTTGACCAAATTGCAGCAAATATGCAGGTTCAGAAGACAATCTGCAAGGGTGCCCCTTTCTATGTGCTTGGACCGCTTGTAACGGACATTGCTCCGGGATATGACCATATCACTAGTGCAATTGGCGGTGCTGTAGCTGCCATGAACGGAGCCGCTTTCCTTTGCTATGTAACCCCTGCCGAGCACTTGGCTCTGCCTAATGTTGACGACGTAAAGCAAGGAATCATTGCCTCAAAGATTGCTGCCCATGCAGCCGACATTGCCAAGGGCTTGCCTGGTGCAAGAGCCATAGACGATAAAATGGCAGATGCAAGAAGAGCTTTGGACTGGGAGGCTCAATTTGCTTGCGCACTCGACCCGGAGACTGCAAGAAAAATACGAGATTCAAGAAAACCTGAAGACGACCATAGCGAAGCCTGTTCAATGTGTGGCAAATTCTGTGCCGTCCGAAGTATGAACAAAGCTCTTTCTGGTGATTATATTGACATCTTGTAGAGGGTAAAACTTTTGTAAGTAGGTGTAATTTCTATTGTCAAAATGACATTTTTTGTGATATTGTCAAATTGGATAATAGAAATGGAAGTCTTCAAAAAATCCCCGAAGGGGAGTTTTTGGAGATGACCAAATTATATCTTGTAAAAACTCAGGAGGCATTTATGATAGACCTTTCAAAATTCGATACATCACTTGGCGCGACAATTCCGCTCATGCTGCGTGACAAAGTTAAGAAAATACCGAATCATACATTGCAGGCTGTAAAAAACAAGAGCGGTGTTTTTGTTCGCTACAGCTATTCACAGGTCTATCAGCATATAATAGAGCTTGCTTCTCAGCTTAAAAAGCTTGGCATAAAGAAAGGCGACAGAATTGGTCTTATGAGCGATAACAGGCGAGAATGGCTTATTACGGACTTTGCGCTTTTGTCCCTTGGTGCGGCGGATGTACCGAGAGGCTGCGACTCTATGGGCGTTGAGATGCGGTTTATCCTGAATTTTGCAGAATGTGCAGTAAGCTTTTTTGAAAATGGCAAGCAGCTTGAGAAAATTCTTGAAAATGTTTCTGAGGTTCCGCTTTTAAAAAAAGCGATTCTTTTTGATTATCCTGATGAAAAGCTTGTTTCCCGTGCAAAGGAGGCAGGCATTGAAGTTATAAACTATCATTTCTTGGAAAGTGAAGGAGCTGCGATTACCAGAGAAGAGTGGCTTGAAATTGAATCTGGCATGGATGCGATTACACCGGACGATGTTGCTACGATAATCTTTACGTCTGGTACTACAGGGCTTCCGAAAGGCGTTCAGCTTACACATGACAATTACATTGCTCAATGTCAGGTTGCACACAGCGTTCTTGGTCTTATGCAGCCTGGTGATTTGTGGCTTACGGTTCTTCCTATATGGCACAGCTTTGAGAGAGCTTTCTGTTATATGGTATTAGCCCTTGACGGCGGTTTTGCTTATTCAAAGCCAATTGCTTCTGTTATGTTGCAGGATATGCAGCTTATTCAGCCTCAATGGATGAATGTTGTTCCGCGTCTTTTTGAGGCAATCGCGCAGGGCTTGTTCCGAGAGGTTAAAAAGCAAGGAAAGCTTCAGCAGAGCATTTTCTACAATTTTGTTGCTGTCGGAAGACTTTACTACAAGTGTAAGGAGCTTGTGAGGGGGCTTAGATGCCGCTATCATTGGTACCCGCGAGTATTTGACGTAATGCTTGGCATTATTCCTTTTACGCTTTTGTGGCCATTGCATAAAGTTGGTGACGTAGTTCTTTACAAGAGGTTGAGGGCAAGGTTTGGCGGTAATTTTAGGGCTGTAATCTCAGGCGGCGGCGCATTGCAGCCAAATACAGAGTCTTTTTTCCATGCAATCGGCTTTAATTTGCTTGAAGGCTATGGAATGACAGAGACTGCGCCTGTAATTTCTGTCCGTAACTCAAAGAAACCTCGCTCGAACAACGTAGGACTTATATTCCCTAGCTTTGACGTAAAGATTGTCGAGGAAAAAGACGGAGTAATTGCTTCTGATAAGCCTTTGCCTCCAGGAAAAAGAGGTCTTATCCTTGTACGCGGACGGCAGGTTATGAAAGGCTATTACAAGCGAGATGATCTTACTCAGGCTGTAATTGACAAAGACGGCTGGCTCAATACAGGTGACCTTGGTATGATTTCTTGCGATAATGAGCTTAAAATCGTAGGTCGAGCAAAAGATACGATAGTTCTTCTTGGTGGCGAGAACATAGAACCTGTCATAATTGAGAAAGCTCTCAACGGTAGCCCTTACGTGGAGCGTTCCATTATTGTCGGACAAGACCAAAAGTATGTTGGTGCACTTATTGTCCCTAACCAGTTTAATGTCCTTTCCTATGCGGAGGAAAACGGAATCTTGTACGACACTTATGACTCTTTGCTTGAGACGACCGAGATTCAGAACCTCTTCAGAACCGAGATTGATTCGCTTATAAATGCAAAGACTGGATTTAGAACTTGCGAGCGTGTGTTTAAATTTGTCCTTCTCAAACATTCCTTTGAGCTTGGAGAAGAGATTAACGCTAAGCAAGAGCTTATGAGACATAAAATTGTCAAGAAGTACGCAAAAGAATACAAGGTTTTGTTTAAGTAGCTTGACTTGTTTTTCTGCGATTTTACATAAAGTCAGCCGATAATGAAAAGATGAAAAAGTTTGTTTTTTTAGCTTTTTTTGGGCTTTCTTGCCTTTGTGCACCTTTTGCACAGGCTGGCTTTGTATCTGTAAAAGAAAATAAATCCGTTACTCCTGTAAAAAATATAGCAGTTTCGGCTCAAATCCCAGAGCTGCTTCAAGGAATATGGCAGGGTAGCGACAGACTCGTACTTTTTTCTAATGAAGAGAATGATTTTGCTGTTGTGCTTCGATTGTTCTATGGCTGGTATGATGACAGGTCTGCTGAGCCAGCTTCTTTTTCCGAGCTTAAGAGCCGTGACCGCAATGATGCAAATTCTAGAAAACCTGATAATATAGAAGTTTCTTACAAGACAGTCTTTGAGAATACGGAAAAATCCGCTGGAGTTTACGAGCTTGTAATAAAATACCCAGGTCAAAAAGAAACTTATTCGGTTCCTGTCTGTGTTATAAATGGTTCTATCTATACTGATTTTATGATTCGTGATTCAGCTCTCCTTACAGACTTTGGTCAGTCTGAGCGGTTGCAAGAAGATGATACTCTTGTTGGCTTTTGGAGGTCTGCCTCTAATGCAGACGGTATAAAGATTTCCTCTCCGATTTATGAAAAAGAGGTACGTTCTTTTTATGTCGTTGACAGTGGAGTTTATCACATTCGCTACTGGAAAAGCGGAATGGACTACACTTACGAGAAAGCGACTTTCTCAGACGGTAATCAACTTTTTTCCGTTGATAAGTATCTGCGGATTGGAAATGACGTGTACCAGTGCACAACTGGGCGTAGTACAAAAATCCGCAATATCGAGAAATCACCTGAGCTTCCTCAGAATATCGTTTTTGATTCTGAAAATAAAATTTGTGCGTTTGGACAGCCATATATGCTAAAAGTCCCTGCAAAAGATGGCGCAAAGGCTTTTACGGAGATTGTCGCAGAGCATAATGTGCGTAGGCGAGACCCTCCAAAGCCGTTGTTTCCTCCATCGCAGATTAATTTTCATTGGAAAGAGATTGATGAGCTTCGCATGTACTTGCCTGAGACTTGGACAAAGCGCAATCTGGACATTCACAAATAATGGGCGGCTGAATGGATTCTCCAAAACTTAATGCTGCGGAGCTTGAAGAAAGATTGCGTAGTTTTGCAAGTAACTACTATCTCGTCGATATAAGAAAGGACAAGAATTTTTATTATGCTTTGACGGATGAGGAGTTGAAGGAGCATCCTTCGTTGATTTGCGGCTTGTTTATGAATTTTGCTATGGATGGCGAACTTGACAAGGCGAAAGAGACTACCCTCTTGTTACAAGAGGAAGACTTCGTTAGGCTTGCCTTGACCCTTGTTGACCCAAAAAGCAGCCTAAAATGTTTTATAAAGACCCTTGAAACTCTTAAAAAAAACAATACACCTGTTAAATCTATTGTTCTGAATGCTGGGCGGCCTTACCTTTTGAACGGCTTCAAGGATTTTACGCCTTTTGCTCCGTTCCTTAAAAAGCACAAGAAACTTTTCATAGAGAATTTGAAATGGCTGTACGAAGATGCGGCTTGTCCTGCTATTTATAATGTTTGTCTTGCAGAATGGTATTATCAGCAGGACAAAGTTTTTGACGCAGGAATTATTTTGAGCCGTTCTATAAACGAATTTAACAGGATAAGCGAAAGGCGGCTTTTATTTGTGGCTCTTTACTTGCAGACAAAAATCCTGCTTGCGAGCGGAAAAATAGTAAATGCTGGCAGTTACATTAAGAATATACGCAAATTCGTGAAAAAGCAGGGCGAGATGGAATTCTCCTATAATATTGATGCGTCTGAAGCAATGGCTGCTTTTTATGACGGAAATCACAGAGTTGTTAGCGACTGGCTCAGCCATAGTGCACCAGACGAGTTCGCAGACTTTAATATGCTCGACCTTTACCGTTATATGGTAAAAATACGTTGCTACATCGTTTATGAAAAATACAATGCGGTTGTTGCCCTTGCGGCAAAAATACGTCCCCTGCTTTTGGAGGGCAGTCGCATCATGGATTTGTGCGAGCTGGATTTGCTTCTTGCCATTTGTTTTTATCGCTCGCATGAAAAAGAGCTTGCTTTTGACTCGCTTGAATGTGCATTAAAAACCGTAAAGCATCGTAAGTTTTACAGGCTTGTTGCTGACGAGGGGCACGCAATTCTACAGCTTCTCATTGACTATGTAAAAGAGAGAGGGGCTACGGACTTTCTGATGAAAATTATTGGGATGAGCCGTGATATGGCGATTCTTTATCCGCTTTATTTGGAGGCTGTCTACGAGAATGACAGAAGATTCACTCGTATGGAAGTTGATGTTCTTCGTCTTTTGGAGCAGGGAAAAAGCAGGGAAGAGATTGCGGATTTGTTTTTTGTAAGTACTAATACTGTAAAATTCCAT
>CADCRJ010000405.1 GCA_902803735.1 uncultured Spirochaetaceae bacterium | reverse complement strand
TTTTGTAAAACACACGATTCGGGCTATAACTGGTGCAGGTGATGCGGATGCAGAGAAGATAGTAAAAAGGACTGATTCACTTTTTATTGCGAATTCTGCGGTTTCTGGTGCGGAAATCTCTGCAAAAGGGGATTTCCCATCTAGCCTTATGAAATTCGCTCTTACTGAAAAAAAAGGCTGGAAGCAGCAATCGTATGATAATTTTGCTTATTATGAGCATACTCCATCGCGTTTGCAGTTTGCACTTCCTACTTCTGATTTGGTCTGCTTGTCATATAAAGCAGAATCAATGCTTGACAGATATAAAAGCAAGCTTTTTGCGGAAGATTTAGATTCCGTTTCCGTTGTTGCCCCTGAGATAAATGATTTTTTAACGGCTGGCAACAGCGATGAAATTAGATTTTATTCAAGAGTGGATGGTTCTCTTTTCCAGAATTTTCTGGACGGCTCATCTTTGTCAATAAAGTATATTACAGGAAAGCTTGTGGCTCTTCCTGATACAGAGATGTTTGACCTTACCCTTGTTCTTGAGCTTAGCGATGTTCGCACTATAAAGGCTGCTTGCGCGATGTTGAGACTTGCATTGTTAGGGTCTCCAGCAAAAATTGTGCAGTCGGCTGATACAAAAATAACAGTAACGGGTTTAACCCTTTCTTGGAATGATATTTTAAAGATGTTTTCTGGTTATGGAGTAGAAAGATGAATGACAGAATTATACTAAAAGCGGAAGATTTGGACGGATACTTGACTCAAAAAGATATGGACGATTTGAAACTTCTCAAATCTATGTATGATGAGACAATGAAATTCTTTGAGCCTAAAGACGAGCAGAAGATTATTGACCGTTTTGATGCTATGGGCAAGGAGCTTCAGCGTATTTGCAAAGAGAATCCTTCTATAAAGGTTTTCTCGTTTGAGACTGAAGAGGGAAGCCATGCAGAGGCAAGCCGCGTAATCTCAAAATTGAGAGACAAAAACACAGGTCATCAGGAATTTGTGTATTACAGCCAGCGTGCTTATGAGATGCTTTTTAGGCTTGCATATACAGACCAGCATACTGATAAAAAAGGTCATATCGTAGTAAAAACACCTGTTTCAGCACCTGTTCAGAACTATGCTGTTCATAAAATTCCTAATATCGATGATAAAATCGAGAATTCAGTAATGTGCGTAATGCTTCGCGGTGCTCTTTTGCCTAGTATTATCATGTCAAAGGAAATCGAGGAGTATTCTAGCCATAACTACGTAACTCCTTTTGCGTTGTTCAAGATTAATCGTGATGATACAAAACGTGAGAACAACATGGAGTACGTTCTTAATTTGAAGAAATCATTCTTTAATTTGCAGGAACTTGACGGAAAGGACTGGGTTTTTGCAGATCCTATGAACGCAACTGGTGGTTCCCTTGTTACTGTTGTAAAATACTTGCAGGCTCAGGGAATTAAACCAAAATCTATAAAATTCTTCAATGTAATTTCAGCTTTGAAGGGCAGTATTCGTGTTTGCAGGGCTTTGCCAAACTGTACTTGCTATACATTGTGGCTTGACCCAGTTCTTAACGATTCTGCATATATCATGCCTGGTCTTGGCGATGCAGGCGACAGGCTTAATGGCTGCGATAAAAAAGAAAGTCCTCGCAATATTATCAGACTGATTGCTGATTACGGTGCAAGCATTGCTGATTTGTATCATAATCAGCTTACAAAAATCGAGCAGACAGTACTTGGATGAAAATAACTAAAGTCAAAATTTCTTTCATTTTGATTTGTTTCTCCGCGTTTTTTTCAGGTTGCTCTACAGGTTTTAGAGTGCCTGGGGAATCGCGGATTATCTTAAAGAACATAAGCTCTGAATATTATTCTATTGCAGAAGCTTATGTTGATTTAAAGAAATATGATAAGGCTGCTGAATATTACAAGCTTTCTATGAGAAATAAGAGTTTGTATTTGCAGTCTTATTATAAGCTTGCCAGATGCTATGCTCTTTCTAAGGACTGGGATGCCGCTCTGGACTGCTATTATGATTTGTATGAGAAAGATCCTGAAAATCTCAGCATAAATCTGTCAATTGCCTATATTCAAGCTATGAAAGGGAATACGGACACGGCTATCGCTTTTTATGAAGATTTGCTTGTGGAGTATCCTTATGATGAGTCCGTTCTTGAGAATTATATTTCCCTCTTGCTTTCTCAGGGTGGTGCGGAACGAGC
>CADCRJ010000404.1 GCA_902803735.1 uncultured Spirochaetaceae bacterium | reverse complement strand
CGCGGGGATGGTGGAATTGGTAGACACGCTAGCTTGAGGTGCTAGTGGCGCAAGCTGTGCCTGTTCAAGTCAGGTTCTCCGCATGAAGGCTTCCTTTTTAGGAAGCCTTTTTTTTATTTTTCGAGGTTATTATGATTGCCGTTTTTGTTAACTGTGCCACTATTCTGCTTGGCTCTCTCATAGGGCTTTTGTTCGCAAAAAAGATACAGCAGAAAGTAACGGATGCCATCCAGCTTGCATGCGGTTTGGTCTCGTTTATAATGGGCGTACAAATGTCGTTCAAATACCAGAATGTAGTGTACCTTGCACTTGCGCTTATTCTTGGTGGAATAGTCGGAACCATGCTGGACATAGACGGTAAGATTCTTTCATTCGGAAAATTTTTGGAAAAGATTTTCATAAAAAAAAGCCCTGAGCAAGAAAAAACCAAGAACGATATAGCTGAAACAAATTCCGAGTCTTTTACGAGCGGAAGACCAAAGAAGAACTTCGCATATGCTTTTTTGAACGCTTCCGTTCTGTTCTGCGTCGGTGCGATGGCTATCGTCGGAAGCTTCAAGGCAGGAATTGAGCATGATTATTCTATTATATTCTTAAAATCGGTCTTGGACGGATTCGTTTCAATCGGTTTTGCCGTCGCCATGGGAGTTGGAACAGCATTCTCAATAATTGCGATTTTTCTTTATCAAGGTGCGCTTACTCTGCTCTCTGTCCTGATTGCCCCTTATGTAAGCGAGCAGATGCTTGCAGAGCTTACTGGCAGCGGCGGAGCTTTGATTATACTTATAGGAATAAACCTTATGGGCTTAAAAAAAGTAAAGACCGCCAACTACTTGCCGGCGGTACTTTTCAGCGTAATTTTTGTTTTGTGCGAGCCGGTCGTAAAAAATCTACTTGGCATTTAACGGGCAAAGCCTCTTTTATAAGATACCTATTCCCGACTCCAGCGATTTGAGCCGGGAACCACAAGCCTGCTCAATCAGATAAAAACAGAGCTGCTTCATCTCAAGGAACGTTTTTTCGTCTATTACAATCTGCCGCACATCTTTTGGACTAAGAGTGCTTATAGCCTCCAAGTATGTGATTGAGGATTTTCCCAAAAAAAACGCGCACCCAGCAAACTGATTTTCCACCCCACCCTCGCTAGAAAAATCCGAACAGGACGGACAGATAAAGCCATTCTCCATCTCATAATACCTGTATTTTTGAGCAACCGTCTCGGCGGCGAATCTCTCCGACATAAAGGACTCTCCGCAATGTACACACTCCCTAGTATTCGGGCGGATACCTAAAAGCCCCAGGTAACGCCACAGGAAGCGGATAAGCCCGATTTTTGACTCAGATTCGTCAGTCAGCTCCATGCCGTCCAAAAAGCCGTTGACAATAGTCCATGCATTTGAAGGACTTCCCGCACAATGCGTTTTTATGAGAAGCTCAGCCACTAGCGATGAAGCCCAAATCTTGAACAGGCTCTCGCGGAATGACAAGTGATATTTTTTCACGTCAAAGTCCGTGATTTTGGAGCTTTTTTTTGACTCATCCCTATAAATGTAGATAATTCCCGCATTCATAGGCGAGACAAGAGAACGCAGCTTGCTCTTAGGACCGCCGTAAAGCGTACTGTACGAAATTCCGTCTTCTGGCGTAAAAAGCGTTACGCTGCGGTTATTTTCGCCCAAAGGCTGCACATTAAGAATAATCGCTGGCGTTGAAAAATTTCTCATAGCACCCTACCTGTACTGTCTTGAGATTCGTTCTTCTGGATTCACGCACAAAAGATACAGGATAAACGCAAAGAACCACTCCAGGGGTTTCATCAGGATATAAACGATGTCTGCCCTTAAAGGCGTGGTAATCAGGCGGGACAAAGGATAGCCGTGCCTGTCGTAAAAGCGGCGGATTTTTTTGTGCAAGGCTGGCATTTTCTCAGCTACAAGCTCTTCAAATGCGTTTGCCACCATAAGCTGCCTGTTAACAAGAATTTTTGCTCCGTGGCGATGTCCTGTTCGCAAGGGCTTCACTATTTTTTTATGCCCGCCAGCAGCAACGGTACAAAGGTAATGCCCGCTATATTCGATTGGCGGAGGCGGTGTCTGGGTTGAGAACGTCCAGTCCGCTGTCATCGTGAACGCTTTTACAGCACCGTCTGCTCCCTGCCCAATAAGGATTAGGATAATCTCAATAACAGCTGCAAGCGGAAATATACATGCAAAAGCAAAAATGTTCCAATGAGCTACATTGCACAAAAACGAATACAGCTTTAGCTTCCACACGCTTTCAATGTTCATCATCCGCTTCTCTTGAATCTCAATCTGCCCCAAAATCTGCTCGTTGATGTGCTGAACAGAGAGCAAAAGCAAATTTAAGTGATAAAGTAACAAAAAAGGAAAAAGCAGACCTACAACATGTATGGCAAGAAGCACGTTCAGTACATTGCCAAGAATCACGGCGGCAATAGAAAAAGCCGCAACAAGAGGAGAAAGTGACCTTGCAGGAATATGGGAGATTATAAAAAGCCCCGCAAAGCCCACTACGGCTATAATCACAAACGAAGGCAAAAATTCATGGCTTATGACAGAATGAAACGTGTCTTCAACAACGGCTTCGTTCCAATCCTTACTCGTAACATTGCAAAATTCAAGGAATTCTGCGTAAAACATTCCTCCCAAAGCCGTTGTGAGCAAAACCATAATTCTTGGAACGATTTTCTTTTTTGAGATAAGATTCTTTATGTTTATGACCGTTATAGCAACAGGCACAACACAAAACAGAAACAGATAAATAATTATCATACTAACCACCTTTTTTACGAGCAGTCCCAATTATATAGGACATGAGAGAAATCTCTCTTTTTAAGGTCTTCCCGCGTAATAAAAAAGTTTGCGATTCCGCTGTCACCCCAACATATATAATCTTTTGAGGTTTTGTAGCCTGACTCGCTGTCAATCTGCAAAAGAAGAACTTCGTTGCCGTCTCCGACCTTTCGAGGGTCATCCTGCGTAAAGAACGGATAACCGCCAATTCGGTGACCAGCCTCACACTCGGCGCTAAAATCATTCAAAGAATCTTCATCAAAAATATCGTAAATGCTCATACCTTCATCAGGAACAGGAAAACGGAGTTCGGCGGCAATCCTACGTACAGCACTTACCAAAAGCTCTTCGCAACGCTCATTGATAAAAGACTCTCCAGCATCAAAAGAAAGAGCAAATTCGTTGTATAATGGCAAGCACGCCCCGTCAGTCTCATACAAATCACCAGCAGATTTCACACCCCTAAAACGCAACGCTTCCTTGCTCAAAGGCTCGCCGACTTTCTCATGGAAAACAGCACGCCACTTGTCTTGGTTGATTTTGAAGAATTCGCAGCCGTAGTGCTCGTCAGGCTTCACAAAAAATTGCAATATTCCAGATTTAGGAAAATCCGCAAACTCTGGGCTTTGCAACAGCGGAAAATTCAAACGTGAAATCTCCTCAAAGTTTATCTGAGCCAGAAGCACGAGCTTTGTTCCGTCGTCCTTTGCCGTTGGGTACTCTATGCCCTCCTGCCAGTAAGGGTATCCGCCGAACTTGCTCGCTGTAAGTGAGAGCGGCTCATCTTCTGGCTCAGCGTCAGCAGAGATTTTTAGGCATGGAAGCACAGCCCTCTTTTTCAACTCGTCAAAGATACGAGCCGCATGCTCTCTAGGATAAAAAGCACGCCTCTCCCTATCTGAGTCTTTCATACCAGACCTTACGACGTTCACTGGCTGCCACTCTTTTTCTGAGGCTTTCTGTGCGCAATAGTCTTCACCGTCTTTGCCGCGGTAATACATACTGTAAAGAGCAAGGGCTGCAAACAAAGTTCCCAATGAAAAAGAACTGCGAGCCACAACACCCTCGCCCCATTTTTCCACATATATATCAGTCATCATACGCAAAACAAAAGTTACGGCTGAGATATAGACCGTAACCTTGCATATTGCCCTTGATATTTTCGGGTGATAATGCAGTAGTATCTTAAGCCCAACAAGAATCAAAAAGCCAACAGCAAAACTCACGAAGCAAAAGAATGCACTAAAAAAAAAGCCCCGAACGACCGTCTCAAAACCAAAGCCTTCACCAGACCTAATACTGTGAACAACCAAAGCTACAAGCCACGCCATAAAAAACAATTTTTTGTTGTCAGCAAAAAAATCCACACGGCTCACTTTCTTTTTCTGTCTAGGACTTTCGCCTGCGGATTTGTCAGAAGTCTTCTCGCCAAAGGCAGAATCAGGGTTGTCAGAAGCCACTGACCGAACGAGCAATTTCATTTCTTCAAGCGAGAGTGGTGTCGTGACAAGATAACCGTCCTTCTCGCCAATTACGAATGTGTTTCCGTAGTCGGCAAGCTGTCTGAGCCATTTTATAGCCTCGTAATAGTCGATTACATTGAAACTTTTTCCTGTTTTGTCTGCAAGAGACAGTCTCCACACATAATCTTCGCCATCTGTATCGAACTTTTCTTCAGGCTCAATAGGAAGAGCCGTAACTACTCCTTCTTTTAGCTGAAAGATAGCACATTCTGTTCCAGTCTTTTTGTGAGTGAAAATCTCTGGCTCGGCCATAAAAACATTGATATTCCTATAGCGTCCGGAACCAGGATTCTTAGGGTCAAAAACGTCTTGGCTACTATTTTCCGACTCATTCTCTGTCACTTTTTATTCCATTCCTTTTTGGTTATTTTTAGATTCTATCAGTCTAAATTGAAAACACTCTGAATTCAAGGCGTTTACATAGGTCATTCAGGACAAAAGAAACATAAAGAACGTGGTTTATCCGCAACTTCCGCTGTTGTAAAACCGCGTTGTAAAACCGCTGATTCCCAAATCTTCCTATCCATGCTACAATTTACGGCATCTCTAAAAACTTTTCTTCAAGATTTTTTAGGGATTGCACTTTGTCCTTTTGAAATTTTAAGGTGACTATTATGGAATCTATGTTTGACGAATCTAAACTTTTGAGAATTGAGGAGCTTTCAAAGCTCATAAAAAAATACCAGAATTCTTACTACAACGGCGAGGCAGAAATCTCAGACGCGGACTTTGACAAGCTCTGGGACGAGCTAAAAGAGCTTGACCCTGAGAACCCTATCCTAAAGAAAGTCGGAGCTGACTCTGGAAACTTCGCCAAAGTGCGGCACATAATGCCAATGGGAAGCCAGGAAAAAGCCGCAGACCCGGAGCAGTTTTTGGACTGGGCAAAAAATCACGCCTATGACGAGTACCTTGTTGAGTACAAGTTTGACGGAGCCTCGCTTGAATTGCAGTACAGGCACGGCGTGCTTGACCGTGCTGTTACACGTGGGGACGGTACAATCGGCGATGATATCACGGCAAATGCCCGCAAGATGAACGGCGTACTGCCCGAGCTTAAAGACACAAACGGTAACTTGGCGGACTTTACAGGTGCCGTGCGCGGAGAAGTCATTATGACCCATAAAGTGCACGAAACCCACTACGCCGACAAAGCGAACTGCCGCAATGCCGCAAATGGTCTTATGAAGAGAAAGGACGGCACGGGCAGCGAGCACTTGACTCTAATCACTTATGATGCCCTTGCGACAGAGGGAACAAGCCCCTTTTCTGACGAGGAAGAAAAAGTCAACTGGCTGAAGAGATGCGGCTTCAATGTTTATCCAATAAAAATCGCAAAAACCCCGCAGGAAGTCATCGAATACCGTGCTGAAGTAATGGAAATGAGAGCCTCGCTTGATTTTGACATTGACGGTCTTGTTATAAAAGAGCGTACAATCAACTTGGAGGATGCTAGCCGAGCAAGGCCTGACAGGCAGATTGCGTTCAAGTTCAGTCTGGAGGAAGCCGTCACAATCTTGCGAGAAGTCGAGTGGAGCGAGTCTGGAGCGACCTACACGCCTGTCGGAATCTTCGATGCCGTGCAGCTTGCAGGAACCACAGTACAGAGGGCAAGTCTCGCAAACCCTGACACAATGCGTGCCCTTGGCGTAAAAATAGGCTCAAAGGTTATCGTCGTAAAGCGCGGCGAGATTATTCCTAAAATAATGGGAGTGCTCCCAGAAGAAGACGGGCAGGTCACTACGCCCGTAGTTTTTCCGTATACCTGCGGCACTTGCGGAACACAGCTTGTTGACGAAGGCAGCCGATTGTACTGTCCTAACAAATCTTGTGCAAAAAGGGAGCTTCACCAAATCCAGAAATGGATTTCTGTAGTTGACATAAGAGATTTTGGCGACATTCTCATCCGTTCCCTGTTCAAGGATGGCGAGATAAAATCAATCTCCGACATTTACAAGCTTACAGAGGAAACTCTCACCCCGTATTTTTTGAAAGAGGACTCGATAGAGAACCGCAAGGACTCGCTCGGAGCAAAAAAAGTGTTCGACTCTATCCAGAACCACAGAAAAATGCGCCTTGCAGTATTCGTTGCAGGCTTTGACATTGAGGGCATAGGCGAGACAATGGTTCAGAAGCTTGTCGATGCGGGATTCTCATCATTGCAAAAGCTTCTTGACGCTACGGCAGAGGATATCGCCGCCGTCTACGGCTTTGCGGACATCACCGCAAAGGTCTTTGTACAGGGATTGGCAGAAAATAAAGAAGAAATGCTCGCCCTCACAGACGGCGGCATAATCCAGATTGAGCAAGCTGGAGGCGGCTCGCTTGCTGGTAAATCATTCTGTTTTACAGGCGAGCTTAAGAGCATGAAACGTGCCGACGCGGAGGCAAAAGTAAAAGCAGCGGGCGGCTCATGCAAATCGTCAGTCACAAAGGATTTGTCTTATCTCGTAACAAATGACACCACCAGCGGCTCATCAAAAAATCAGAAAGCCGCCAAGTACGGCATTCCGATAATCAATGAAGAGGAATTTCTTGCTCTTGTAAATGGTTAATTTGTAAAGGGTTGCTGTATCAGTGAAAAAAACGACAGAAACGATTATTAAGTTTATTTCTCTTGTTCTTGTTCTCGTATTTCTTTGCGTGGGAATCTTCTACCTCGTGCTTTTTCTGCGCTGTTTTTCCGACGCAAAGAAAATCTCGCCATATCCAAAGTACCCAGTTATGAGGGTTCTGTTTTACGGGGCAAGCAAAGATACAGTAAGCGCGAGATTCATGCTCTACGACACAGCGGAGCACGAAATTGCTGT
>CADCRJ010000403.1 GCA_902803735.1 uncultured Spirochaetaceae bacterium | reverse complement strand
TTCTGTTACTCCCAGTGGATTTGGAACCACAAGGTTCTCGTTCGTAGCGATGTATTTGGCAAGCGTCCTGTAAATATCCGCCTGCTCGCTGTTAGGATTCGCTTCAATTACGGTTTTTCCGTAAAGCTCGCTCTGCTGCACAACAATTGAGCGGTTCACATAGCCGGCAACGGTTGTGCCTGTGTGGGCCGCAAAATCATCGATTACGGATTTTGAGTAACCTCCCGAAACGCTGTTGGCGATGATTCCGCCAAGCTTGGCCCCGCCTGTAGGCGCATATTTGTTGATTGCCTTGAACAGGTTGTTAGCCGCATAAATCGCCATAAAATCAGAAGAGCTTACTACATAAGCACGGTCAGTAATGCCATCGCGTATAGGAACGGCGAAGCCACCACAAACTACATCGCCCAATACGTCATAAAGTACAAAATCAGGCTTGAATTCCTCGAACAAGTGCAATTCCTGAAGCAACGTGACGGCAGCGTTTATACCGCGTCCCGCACAGCCAACTCCTGGAACAGGTCCGCCAGATTCAATACAAAGGACACCCTTAAAACCGCTCACAGAAATATCTTCAAGCTTCACTTTGTTGCCACCTCGCAAACTGTCAAGAACAGTTGGCAAGTAGTTGTTACCTCGCAAGGTATTCGTTGAATCACTTTTAGGGTCACAGCCAATCTGAATTACCCTGTAACCAGCTTCTGCCAATGCCGCGCTAATATTCGATGTGGTCGTAGATTTTCCGATTCCACCCTTACCATAAATCGCAATGTGCTTTCCAATTTTTGCCATAAAATTAATCTCCTTATTTTTGAACCCGCTTATCCTCAAACAGGGGCGTTCCTTTATCTATGTGGTCATTTATTCTGAACAAATCGCCAAGAACTCTCCTATTTGGTAAGCTGTCATAAAGAACGTCATAGGTAATGCCGTTCTTTCGTAGTATTTCATAATTCTTGTTGACTACTTCCCAATGCCATTCCTCTGTTGGAGAACGCTGACCTTCTAAGGCGGAACCAATGTTTGGAATCCATGCAAGAGACAAAGCTACAACACCTCGCTCCGCAAAATATTCAAGCCCATCGTACAGCTCGTTTTTTGGCTGTAAGCCAGCAACAAACTGGGTGCGTACCTTTCCTTTGCCAAAGATTTCGAGAGCAGCGTCAACCGCATCCAAATAGTGGTTAAAACCGCCACCGACCTCAGCTTTGCCAGGACAAATGGCATTAAACCAGTTCTCGCCCCAAACTTCTGGATGAATGGCAATTGTTCTGTAACCAGCTTCCTTGTATTGCTCAAGGACTTTTAAATCTTCTGGGGCGCCTATTACAGCAGTACCGTTAAAATCCTCCCGTCCTGTCGCTTCTTGAATCGCCTCTGCCACATCAATGTAATATTCAAGCTCTCGTCTCTCAGGAACAAAACCGCCCGTGATATTGAAATGGTCGGCACCGTCTGCAAAGGCTTGCTTAACGGCTTCTCCAATCTGCTTTGGATACTTCCATTGATGCTGCTCCAAGTCGCCAAAACGGCGTTTTGTAGCATTTATGTTGCAGAAAAGACAATCTTTTCCACGCTGTAGCAAGGCACATTCATCGCTGTAAGCAACGAACGCAACTCCCTCGCCATATTTCAGGTTTCCTGTAGTCAAGAAAGAACCGAACCTGACACCATCGCTTGTTTTTTTGCCGTAGCTTACCCAAGCTTTTGAAATTGAAAACGGTGCAAGAACTTCTTCGTTTTTGGTAACAAAAAACTCTGAGCCTTCCTTTATAAGCTTGTATGGAGACTTAAAATTCGTTTGTACCTGAGAGCCAAAACCATGCCCTACCCGAATTTCAGCAGGAACGTGAAATTTTGTTGTATCTTCATAAGAATTATCCATACAATAATGGAACAAGGCATCTTCTGGATGTTCTGAAAAGTATTCATTAAAAATTGAAGGGGCAAAATTTACACCTTCAGCCTCAAGACCATTTACTATTTTTAGTTCATCCAAAAGCTGTTTTCGTAAAACTTCATCAGCCATAAATGCCTCCGCTATTTTGTTACACCAAGTGCTGCCGCTGCCTGTTCATAGAAGGTATTGTCCAAAGCATCTCGTACATTTTTATGAACAGTAATTCTTCCCACACTTTCCAAGAAATCGAACAAACGTTGCTCTCGAACAATGTTGTCTTCTGGAACATAGGCAATCAGATTCTCAAATTTACCACCATCAATGTTGTAAATTGAGTCTCCAAGTTCTGGATGAGCCTCAATCTGACGGGCAGAGAGATTCACATAATATTCTTCTGGATTTTTTATGAATTCTGAACGTGCTCTGATAAGGGCTTTATGAAAAGCTACCAAAACTTCAGGATGTTTCTTTGCAAACTTTGTGCGGGCAACAATAGTGTCCATCGGTGCCCATTGCGGCCAGTCTCGTGTGTTCAATATTATGCGGGCTTCTCCGTCCGCTTCGAGAGACTTTGCTTGATTCTCGCCGAGCAAAATAACGTCTACATTACCTGTAAGCAGAGCATTTATCGCAGTCGAGTGCACCATGTTCAGAACTTCAATAGAATCTTTATCGAGCGCAAATTCCTTTATTACGGATTCAAACAAATACTGAGTAGTAGTTCCAACACCAAAACCGACTTTTTTTCCGTTAAGCTCAGAAACAGACTGTATAGGAGAATCTTTTCTTACAACAAACGTGCTGTTATAAGAGCGAAGTCCAACTCCAATCCACGTAAGACCAATGTCATTAGAAATGCCAACGGCACACGGAACGTCGCCCAAAGTTGAAATATCAACGTCACCCGCAACAATTCCCTCATTTACAGCGATACCTGTGGCAAATCCTGTATATTCCGCTTTCCACCCGATTTTTGCAAACTCTTCATCGATGAATCCCAGTTTGATTGCAGTAGCGGTTATTCCCAAAAAGTTGCCGCTTTCGCCGGCAGAACTTCCAATATGAGCAATTTTTGTTTCCTTTCCATTGCAAGCAACTGTCAAAAGCGAGAGTGAAATAGATGCTATTGCAAAAATTTTTGTCAAATTTATTCTTCTAATCATTTTTTACCTCATATTCTAAATGTTGTATTCAATGCCAGATTCTTCAGTTCCCTCAAAGAAGTGCTTGAGAATCTTCTTTTTGTAAAATGCAAAGTCGTTGCTGCCTCGGCTTTTGTCAAATCCTTCAACCGTGATAATCTCCTTTATCTCGCCTGGACGGGCGGACATTACGACTATGCGGGTACCAAGATAAATTGCCTCGTCAATGTCATGCGTAACCATAATCATTGTGGTTTTCTGTTCCTTCCAGATACGCAGAAGTTCCTGCTGCATCTGTATTCGTGTAAGAGCGTCCAAGGCTCCGAACGGCTCATCAAGAAGCAGAATTCTTGGATTTGTTGAAAGACCTCTTGCAATGGCGGCTCGCTGGCTCATTCCTCCAGAAAGCTGTGTAGGATAGGCATTCTCAAATCCGTTGAGCTTTACTAGTGAAATGAGTTTTTGAACAACTTTCTCTCTCTCTTGCTTTGGCATCTTGTACAAGCCAAAACCTATATTGTCTTTTATCTTGAGCCACGGAAGAAGTCTGTGCTCCTGAAAGACAAGTGCACAATCATCATCTGGAACTGTCACGGGCTTTCCGTTACGAATTACGGTTCCGTCGCTATAGGGTTCCAGACCTGCAATAATTTTTAGCAGAGTGCTCTTTCCACAGCCAGAATGTCCCACAATCGTAATAAACTCGCCCTCTTCAATTTCCAGCTGAATGTCGCGCAGAATCTCAATGTTTTTCTTTGCAACGGAAAATGTTTTGTTCAAGTGCGATATTTCAAGACTCTTTGCCATAATCTCTCCTTACACGCCTGCATTTTTTTTCTGCCAAGGTGTTAAAGCTGTAAACAAAAGTGACAAAAGTTTGTCCATAATAACACCGATAAAGCCGATTACTATCATGCAAGTGATTACTACATCACTTCGCATAAGGGAGCGGGCATCGCTCAGCCTGTAGCCAATACCGCTGGAAGATGCTATAAGTTCAGCGGCTACTACTGCCATCCAAGAACTGCCAAGACCAAGCTTTAGCCCAACAAGAATGTGGGGCAGGGTATACGGCAAAAAGACTTTTTTAAAAGTTTGCCATTTGTTCAGCTTGTAAAGCTTTGAAAGCTCTATGTACCCTTTTGGAGTGGATGATATGCCGTTCAAAGTGTTTGTCATAATCGGGAAGAATGCCGCAAGCACTATAATTACGGTTTTTGAAAGCTCTTTTATGCCGCACCAAAGAATGATGAGCGGAATCCATGCAATGTTTGGAATTTGTCTGATTGCAGTTGTTGTAAAATGGAACAGTCCCCAGATAGTCCTCGACATTCCCATAAGAGTGCCCAATACAATTCCAATGACAATTGAAAAACCATAA
>CADCRJ010000402.1 GCA_902803735.1 uncultured Spirochaetaceae bacterium | reverse complement strand
TATTATGACTATTTTTACAGCCTGACGAGGATTTTCCTTCTCGGCAATATTTTGTATTAGCGGAAGTAAGTATGCAAGTGTCTTTCCTGTTCCTGTTTCGCTCTGGAATATTAAAGATTCATTTTCGAGAAGATCTGGAATTACTTGCGCTTGAACCGCAGTTGGTGTTTTTATGTTTGACTGCGCAATTTTGTCAATAAATTCTTGTTTTATTCCTATTTTATCAAAAGTTGTAAATTCATTCATACAAGAACTATAGCATAGAAAAAATAAACTTGCTATAATTTTTCAATTATGAAAGTTGGCATAGACACTTTCGGGTGTAATCATGGACAATCTGGTATAGGAATTTATCTGGCCTCTGTTTGCAAGCACCTGCATAGTGATGATTCGGTTGAATTTGAGCTTTTTGGAGCGGAGTCTGACAAATATACATTTGGAAGTGAAAATAATTTAAAGTATACGTCAGTTTTGCTTCCTGAGCATATATCCGCTGAGTCTTTGTGGCACATATTCGGGTGCCACAAATTCTTTAGAAAGCAAAGATATGATTTGGTACTTTTTCCTGCGGTAGTGGATTATGTTCCGTTTTTCTCGAAGGTTCCTTACGTTGTCATTGTAAATGATATTTTAAGAGATTCGTTGGAATCTAAGACTTTTATGGAGCGTCTCAGGCTTAGGCATTTTTTGAAGAAAGCTTCAAGAATAATAGTTTCAAGCCAATACATTCGTAAAAGCTTGAAAAACCTTGGTGTGAATCAAAAAAAAGTAACGGTCATTCATTGTGGTGTTGACCATAATATGTTCTATCCTCTTGAATTAAAATCAGAAGATGTAGTGGATATAAAGCCGTTTTCTATTCAGAGACCATATTTTATATATCCATCCAGAATCTCTTCTGCATCTAAGAAGCATTGCGAGCTTATAAGAGCCTTTGCAGCTTTTAAGCAAAAAACGGGTCTTCCGTACCGATTGCTGTTTACAGGCGGGGAAGGGGATTATTCTGATATTGTAAGGGCTGAGGTCGCTCGTTCTTCGTGTGCTTCGGACATTTTTATTACAGGTTATGTTCCCCCTGAGTCTGTCCCAGAGCTTTATTCTGCTTCTGACGGCTGTATTTTCCCGTCCGTTAATGAAGGCGTTGGGCTTCCTGTCTTGGAATCTATGGCTGCTGGGGTTCCTGTTGCATGCACAAAGTCTGGGGCATTGCAGGAAATAACAGGTAACAATGCTTTTTTCTTTGATTGTGATAATATTGAAGAATTTACAAGAGCTATAGAAGTTCTCTCTACAGAGTCTCCTATGAGACAGCGCCTTATAAAAGAAGGCTTTGAGTGGTCTGCGAAATTTAAATGGGAAAAAACATCCTGTGAGATTGTTGACGTGCTTAAATCTGTGTACGAGAAAAGAAAGTAATGTAATGTCGCTGCTAATTAATTTTTTCTAAAAAACAGACTGTTGTTCCAAAATCAAGTTTCGATACAAGACAGAGGAACAACAGCTCTTTTTTTATTCGTTGTCTACAGAAACACCAATATGCTTTTTCTGGAATTTCTTTAGCATTGCAACGCCGTTTCTTTTGCCGTTGTAAACAAAACCGCCGTTCCAATATTCCAATGCTGCAAAAAGAGCGTTTCCACCATCTTGGTCATCAGAGCGTTTTGTTCTGAATGAAACGTAGTCTGCAAGAGCCTCGAAATTTGAGTTGTGAAGACATTCCAAACGCTTTCTGTTGAAGTCGTTCCATTTTTCAAGGTCTTTGAAGCCTTCTCCCTCATCTTTTACTATAATGTGTGCATGAGAAGGGCTGAATGAGTACCAAACCTTTACTTTCTTGTTGATGTCACAGTTGTTACCATGCTTTACAGCGTTTTTGATAACCTCACTTATCTGCTGCTCAAGAAGGTTGATCTCTTTGATTTCCAACGGTGCAGACTGAACAATAAGCAATGTGAAATATCGAATCTGGCGGAAGTCAGATGGAAACTCTTTATACAACATGTTTGTTGTATCAAATAATGGGTCGTTGTCATCTGAACGTAATTCTTTAATTTCTTCCATTTGCGGCCTCCTTTATTTACTCATTTACCATGAGAAGAGCTTCCTCTACGCTGTTAGCGATAGGGAAATAACCCATAAGTTTTGTAAGTTCAATAACTTTTTTAACAGAACCATGAATGTTGGAAATGGCAAGTTTCAAATTCATCTTCTTGATTGTTGAGCAAATGTAAATCAAAGCACCGATTCCAGACGAATCGATATAATCTACTTGTTCCAAGTTGATTATGAAACTTTTTACATTTTTCTCAAGCATTTTCATTACTAATTCCTTTAGTTTATAGGAGTTGTAAAGATCCATTTCTCCATTTACATCAATGATATAAACTTCGCCGTTTTTTCGAATTTTCAGTTCCATAAAAAACTCCTTTTATTACTGAATTTTCACTACTAGAAGTGTCTGGTCGTCGTGCAGCGTTTCGACGCCAATAAACTTCTTTATATCTTTTTTTATTAAATTTGCAATGTCCTTGCCTGACATTTTGCTATTTGCCTTTACTATATTCGCGATATTTTCTTCTGGATATTGTTTTCCGTTTGCATCAAGAGCTTCGACAATACCATCGCTATAAGTGATGATAACATCTCCTGCTGCTGCTGTAAACTCTATATCTCTATAAGAAGTCGCTTTTTCTACTCCGACTGGGTCACACATTGAAGAAATCTTCTCCAAAGAGCCTTTTGCTGCTGTATATCTGAACACAGGAATTGAACCACCGGTCGAAAATTGTACTTTATGTTTCGTACAATCATAGTTTATCAAAACTACAGAAGCAAAGTGATCAAAATTCTGCTCGCTACAAATACCTTTGTTTGCCCATGTCAGAATTGTTCCTGCTGACTGGGTTGTGTTAACGATAAGCTTCAGCATAGCTCTCAGCATTGTCATAACAAGAACGGAGTTGGCTCCTTTTCCTGCTACGTCCATGAGTACGAAAGATGTTCTGTCTTGTCTTGCAGGCACTACATCAAAAATATCGCTGCATACACCAGAAGCGTGTTCTGTGTAGCAACCGAATGAAACGCCTGGAAGGTTAGGAAGCTTTTTTGGAATCATAGCTGTCTGCAAATTAGACGCTATATCACTTTCCTTTGTAAGTTCTTTTTGCTCCTGATACTGAGTGAAGCTTATTGTTGTCTTTAATGCAGATTCTGCAAAACCTGCCAAATGTTGTACTAAATCGTAATCCTCTTCTGTGAAAGGATCTTTTTCTGGATTCCTTGAAAGTGCGATAAGACCGATTACAACGCCTTTATCTCCGAGTTTCAACGGAATGAGAATAAGACTTCCTAGTTTTAAGAAGTCTTCTGGAGCGTTCTGGAAGATACGGTCATCAACGCGTGGAACTGTAATGAGCTCTGCTTTTCCCGTGCTGGCAACTTCTCCAAATATATTGTCGCGAAGAGGAAACTGAGCGTATTTGAAACTTGTCGAGACTCTGAGCGGTTTATGAGGCAAGTCGTCAGGCAACTTGTAAGGAGGCGGGAAATCGCCTATAAATGACTTTACAGAAATAACATCATCAAAATCATCAACTGTAAGAATCGCGCCACCATCAGCTTTAGCAACATCGATACAAGTTCTATTTATATAATTTAAAAGTTCTTG
>CADCRJ010000401.1 GCA_902803735.1 uncultured Spirochaetaceae bacterium | reverse complement strand
GGGTTCCACGCCCGAAAAAAAATCTGCACAAGCGAAGCGCGGAAGCCTTTTTTTCGGGATTGAGCACTTTCGTTGTCGTGCTCATTTTGGTTCCCGCTGGGAGTTGATTTCTGCGTATTTTTCTTTTTGAAACTCGACATTCGACCGAATATTTTCTAATTGGAGACTGTTTTGAAAACAATGCTAAAGTTATTGCTGAAAGTTCTTATCGGAATTCTCGTTATTCCTTTTCTTCTTATTCTTGGCATTGTAGTGCCAATTGAAATAAATAATTACTATTCTTCGAGAATCATAGTTCCGATTGAGTGGGCAGGCGAGAGCGACAAACTCTGCGGAACTAAAATAAAGGCAGATTTCATCGATATGCGCTCGTCTTCACGTCAGTACCCTGTTACAAAGAAATTCGTCATCGGTAAGACTGAAAAGCTCGTGCTTCCTCATTCGCTGTTCCTTTTTGACGGTGAAAGCGTGAGACCTGAAAACATTAATCTAAAACTAAGTGACGGCGAATTTATCGATGTTCAGCACTGGAACGAAGAAACGCAGAAATGGGAGAGCACGGGTAAGAAAATGATTTTTTATGTGGAGAAAACACAAAAATGAAAAATAAAATACTTTTTGGCATTAACTTGTTTTTCATGCTATGCATTCTTGCGAGCATGTTTCTGCCTTTTGACAGCATGTATATCTATGCCCTTGATTTGGCAATAGGCATACTCGTTTTTATTCTTTTGTTTATAGAAATGCTCATAAAAAGGGAAAAGCTGTTTTTGCTCCCGCTTTTTCTCCAGTTAATGTCTTTTGCACTTTTCTATATCTTTGTCAATGATGCTGTCCGCTATGAGCTTCATAAAATCGGCTGGAAACTTAATCAATGCTTGATGCTGTTCCCTATAACTTTTGCGACTTTCATTTGTTCAAGGCAAGTTTTTAGGCAAAAGCGTCTGCTTGTAATTTCTTTTATTTTCCTTCAGCTTTTTATTTTTACAAAAGCTCTCTTTTTTACGCAGTTCTATGAATTTAATTCCAACAATGAGAAACCTGACGATATAAGGGATTTTCCGAACTGGAAGCAGTATAAGATTACGGGCATGCACACGCTGAAAAATAAGAAACCTGTAAGCCTGACTGATGAGGATTATGCTGCTCTGGAGTATTTTTTGAATAAGTCTGACTGGCTCAAAGAAAACTATCCGGGATGTTCCGTCGATATTCCTTCGCCCGTTGACAGAACTTTTATCAGGCAGAACATAAAATACAGCTTTTCGCTCCTGCAGTACTGCCAGTTTAAGAAACTTGATGTATACAGGTTATCTTTACCAGCTCATGGCGAGAACCTGGAAATACATATCTACATTCCAAAGGGTGAGTATTATTTTTATGGTGATGACGATAAAAATGAATTCCAGAACTGCTATGGCTTTTCGCTACCAGATGCAGACACTTATGTTATGTATGACGGGCTTGCCGTTCCGATTACAGAGGAATGGTATGAATCAAATATTAATAATTGGTAAAAAATAATCGCCAACACAGAGGGGCTTTTTTTATCCGCGGAATGAGTAGAAGGAAGTAAGGAGAATATAGGGCGATGAGAAAAATTATTTTTATGTTAGTGGTTGCTACAATTATGGGGGTTGTTGAAGCATCAACTCCAGTAATGCCTAAGTTTCCAGAAAAGTATGAGACTTGGATAAATAATCAGCACTCTGAAGCTTGCGATATTGAATTTGATTTTCATAATTATGAAACTTCATTTGCAGAACAGGTTTGTGGTTTTAACAAAAATTACTACGGTTCCTGGTATGGTTATAAAATTTCAAAGCATATAGTAAGTCACAGAGATCTGTTTAATACGTCCGTTTCGTTCGTGCTTAAATTTATCGATACCCCAAGCGGAATAACTAAAAAAAATCTGCGAGACAGCATAAAAACATTCAGGCTTTTATATGATGACGAAATATTGGAATTAAAAGATTTGCTATGCTTTACAGATTGCAGACTTGAAAAGACTTGGTATTCAATTGATTTCTTGGGATACCTCGACAAGGAAACGTTTCTAAAACTGTCACAATCTGAAAAGTTACTTTTACAATTTGAGATAGACAGTACAGTATTAAAATTTGATTTGAAGATTCCGAAAGTTTATGATGATACATTTAAATAATTGTAAATTTTGTGAGTATACGACGCAATTTCTGCAAAAGAAAAATCGTTAGATTTTTCAAAATCCGTGTGGCACAATTCAGTTTTTAATTGCACAAAATAAAACGCTCTTGACATCTGCCCGCTTATCAAGTAAATTCATAGTTGATAAGTCCTTGCCAATCAAGGCGGCAGGCAACTTGAGTGTCTGTTAGGCGTTTTAAAGCAAAGTGTAGAATCTGGAAGGGCTGTG
>CADCRJ010000400.1 GCA_902803735.1 uncultured Spirochaetaceae bacterium | reverse complement strand
TGTTCGTTGAGACAGAAAGCCAGAAAGGAATTGTCATTGGCAAAGGCGCGCAAATGATAAAAACGATACGAATAGAAAGTATGAAGCAGCTTCGCAAGATTTTTGACTACAAAATTGACCTTGACCTGCAAGTAAAAGTTGACAAGAACTGGCGACAGAAAGACATCGTACTAAACAAGCTTTTGAAATAGCAAAGCTTTCAAAACAAGGGGCATAAACCCCTTGTTGTATATTAGCGTCTGATTGTCACAGAACTGTCACCCCTAGCAATGAATACTATAGGGCGGATTTTTGTAAAGAACCCGACTTCAACGACACCTGGCAGCAAAGAGATGTTTTTCTCCATCTCGCAAGGGTCAACAGGGCTAGCCCAAGTACAGTCAAGGATTTGGTTACCGTTGTCTGTAATAACAGGCCCACATTTCCGCACACCCTCGCGAAGAACGCAAGTCGCACCCATTTTTGCAAGGGATTTCTCAACAGAACGCCGAGAGCCGCCTATAATCTCAACAGGAAGAGGAAATTTAGTTCCCATATTCTGAACATCCTTGCTCTCATCAGCAACGATGGCAAAACGCTTTGAGCTGTAAGCTACAATCTTTTCAAGGAGAAGAGCCGCACCGCCTCCCTTTATCAAGCGGTTATCGCCGTCAATCTCGTCCGCGCCGTCAATTGTCAAGTCAAGCTCACCGTCTATGCAGCGGTCATTGAGCGAATATACAGGGATTCCAAAATCCTTGCAGCAGTTCTCAGTCTGAAAACTTGTCACAACGGCTTTTATGTCTTTTATAGTGCCGTCGGTGATTCTCTCAAAAAGGCGTTTTACAGCAGGAATGGCGGTGCTTCCTGTTCCAAGCCCGATTTTCATTCCGCTAAAAATCAAGCCTTCCTGAATCAACGTGTCAATTGCAGTACGCGCAGCAAGGATTTTCTGTTCATCTTTTGAAATCATGAGTTTTCTCCATATATTTTCTGAAAGAGTTTTGCTTGTTCCTCTCCCTGAAACTCCAACATAGAATAGCCATTGCAAACACGGCATCCTGCACGACGGGCACGTGTCAGCATTGCTGTAGACTCTGGCTCATAGATAATGTCGTAAACAATCTCTGTTCCTGCAAAATCATAGAACCAAAGCGGGTCATTCACCTCGTTCGGTTCGTCTGTGTTCCCCATACCCTTAGAAGTGGTCTGAATTATGATATCCGAGTATTTTTTTAGCTTCACAAAAGCCGTACCAGCATCAAGGCTCTCGCTCTCAAAACCGTATTTTTCGGCAAGAAGCCGTGCTTTTACAAGGGTTCTGTTAAAAATACAGGCTTTGGCACCAAGTTCCTTGACAACATAACAGATTGCTTTAGCGGCTCCTCCAGCCCCAATTATAGCGACTCTTTTACCACGCAAGGTCTCAAGCCCCGTAAAAGAAAGCAAGGAACGCGCAAAACCCGTGCAGTCCGTGTTGTAGCCAACCCAAGCATCATTCTCATATACAACGGTATTACAAGCACCAATATCCTCTACCTTGTGGTCAACCTTATCAAGGAATTTTATGATTTCCTCTTTGTGCGGAACCGTAACGCTGAATCCCTTTATACCCATCGTCTGGACAAAATCAAAGGCACTTTTTGCCGTATCTGCCTTAAAAGGAATATAAACAGCATTCATGTTATTCGTTTTGAATCTAGTGTTGTGAATCAACGGGCTTGAAGTCACTTTAAGCGGGAATCCTGTGATACCAAAAAGCATTGTATCCTTGTTCATGTCCTTAAAACGGTACAACTCACAAAGAGTTTTAGGGTCAAGATGACCTATATCGGACAAGTTGGACAAAAGTTCGGCAGGCGATGTGTAAGTAAGATAAGAGTTGAACCGCTCCGAAAGAATTCGGGTAGGAAGCCCAAAAGAGCCCATGGCGCAAATAATCTGCTCAGAATCTTTCAAATCGGCAACTTCTTTAGCCAAATCTGCAATATCAGAAAGGTCATGTGGCATAAATGCAATTTTAGGAATTTCAAATCCTGTCTTGCGCATTTTCTCAATTCTTTCCGCGATATTTTTAACAGGATTATGCATATCATGGAAAGAGCGGATTATCTTTATTCCAAAAGCAAGCGCGGCATCGTTCAAGCTCGGAACATTAAAATCTTCCTCAAAATCTACATAATCAAAAACTTTTTCCTGCTTTGCAGAAAAAGACATTGCCATTGCAAAAAGTATGGTTCTGGAACCTTCGCCCTCATCATATTGACCACCATCACTAACTCGGCGAATAGTCAGGATACATGGCATAGGAACCATTGATGGGAACACCCTTGCTTTTAGACGCTCATTTTCCTCAAGAAAATCAACACGAAGCTCAACCAAATCAACATAACTCTTGTATCGCTCTGCAATCGCAGCATCCTCTGCAAGAGTTTTTCCAGTCAGACAAAGACAAATCAACGGTCTGGCCAATTTTTCCTCCTTAGAACAACTCCAACTACATTGTATCGCAACGCATGGATTTGAAAAAGGATAAAATCAGATTTTTTTTAAGCCGATATTCGCATCAAAAGCACAGCAAAAAAACGCCGCTTTTGCAAGGGGAAAAAATATTAGTTTTCGTCAGCCTTTCGTTTCATAAAATTATTTAGTTTCTTATCGAACGTCAATATATTCTTGCCACCAACTAAATTAAAAGCTGCAAGAATACAATCAACAAAATCGAGTTTTGTTTCACCATAATATACAAATGCCGCAGACATAACAGCAATATCTGTAGTTTCCACAAACTTCAAAAGATTCAGCAAATAATCTGAAATGACTTTGCGGTCTGTATTATAAACGCTGTTCAGCACATAAACAACTTCCGCAAATACTTCTGGCAACACAAAAACTTCCCCCGCAATAATCGCGTTCTCCGTTTTTTGTGCCATTTCTGCATTATCTTTCAAAATAAAACGTATCAAGATATTTGCATCAGCGTACAGCATATTTTTCCTTTATTGCCATAGCCCAAGCATCTTTTTCCTTTTCGATAAGAGTCGGATTTGCGTATTGCGAAAGCCCTCCGCAAAGAGACTTTATCTGTGCTATTCGTTCCTCTTTTGCATTATCTGTTTCGATAGGATATAGTTCATCTACAGAAACAGTAGCTTTAGGAGAGCGAGCTTTAACAATATTTTTTATAACATCAACAAGAGAAATATCCACGCTGTTTATAGTCATATTTACAGTCATATAGCCTCCGTTGTTCTCAATTATATCATTCCTATGTCTACAATACAACGTCGAGTATATGTAATGACGTATCTCGTTATAAAACGCTTTTGCAACGAAAAAAATACGTCGCATTTTAGGCGCGGCGTATTTTTATCTGCATGAATTGTTGAATGGAGGCGAAAAAACTAGCGATTATCCCAAAATCTGAGGCACATCAAGCAATAACTTTTCAATAGGAGAAAGTTTTGTATTGTTAAGGCGAGAAATCTTTTGATAACCAGTTTGACTGATAGGTTTCAACCTTGAAGTATCTCCTATATGATTCCCGTATTCTTCCCATGAGGCATTAGTATAAGTACCAGCAAGTGTTCCTTTATATTTAGAACCAAAAATATACGCATTGGTCGTATTAGGTTTAACTCTACTAATACCATCCTTGAAATAAACCGTTCCATAAACATTACCAATACTAATAGTTTTTTGCTCATCATCGGATAACGCAGATATATCCAATGTATTTGCATCATAAGTCGTGCGTACATTATGTTTCTCTACAACAACTTTTGTACCACTACCAACACCTATAGCAGATGAAGGGGGGGTGTTTGCAAAGTATATCATACCATACTCATCTTTGGTGATTGTAATAGAGGACCAATCGGTTGTAGTATAAATG
>CADCRJ010000399.1 GCA_902803735.1 uncultured Spirochaetaceae bacterium | reverse complement strand
GCTCTCGATGTTGCCGGTGATTTTCTGTACGGCGCCAGCAGTCTCATGAACGTTTTCTGCCTGACGCTCAATCTGGTTGTGGACGTTCTCTATGTTTGCGATAATCTCTGAGATGGAGCTTGCTGTATTCTCCATAGAGATGTTCATGTCGTTGCCTACAGCCGTGAGCTTCTTCTCTGATTCTTTTACCGTGCCGATGATTCCTTGGAACTTAATGATGAATTTGTTTACTTCATCAACAAGCTCGTCAAAAATCTTGAAAATTGAGTGCCCTTTTACATTTACACGCTTTGTTAAGTCCGCATTTCCGCTCGAAAGTTCTGCTACGGCTTCTTTTAGTATTGTGATTCTGTTGATGATTCCAAAAATTGCCGTTATGAGAAGTATGAGTATAACTATGATTATGATACTTGCTCCGAATGGACCTATAGCGTTCTTTAACGCGGTATTTATTGTGTAAGGCTCAAAAAGTGCCATGTGCCATTTTACAAGCTTGATTGGTGCAAGAAGGTACTCGCCGTCAAATGCTTCGTAAAATGTAATTTTATCAGGCTTTGCTTCCTTTGTTGCCAAGTACGGGAATTTGTCATATATGTTTATCTTATCTTTGAGAATGTTTGAGTCGAGAGCACCCGTTATTTCGTCCTTGTCATTGAACAGGTACATTGTCGTGTGCTTGTCAAGACCGTTGAACATTGTATCTATGAAGTTCTGCAATGGGATACCTGTTCCTACCATTCCTATTGGTTTTCCGCTTGAATCGCGAACAACGGCGTTTACCCACAGCATCGTTGCGTTTAAGGCTTCGTTGAAGTTTATGTTGAAGTTGTACTCTTCGGTCTCATAAAGCGTCATGTTGTACCAATAATCGTTCGGATCGTCTGGGTTTACCGTGTACGAGTATTCCATGCCACTCCAGAATTCCTTGTTTACATCGCTCGTCCAGTAAACGCTTTTACTAAGAAATGAATCCTGATAGGATCTGAAATTTTGAAAAGCGACTTCACGAACTTCCTCATCGTAAGGATCTATGAGGTAACTGACGATTGACGGAGTTTTTACCATCTGTCGTACCAATGTAAGTTGTTGGTTCATGCTTGACTCAAATTCCAAGGTCTTAAGTCTGGTATGAAGATTCATGCTTTCTTTTGCATGTGTTTTAAAAGAATTTTTTGCTATAATTTTTATGACGAACAAGTCCAATATAAGTATCAAAACTGATAATAGGATTATAACCAAATTCTTTTTGCTTTTATGCATTAAATTTCTCCTTAATCTAGTTAACAATTGCAGTATATTATATATAATAACATATTATATTTTTTTTTCTATAGAAAACGAAAATATAAACCAAATTTTTATAAAAAATGCAAAAAATCAATGTTTTGCTAAACTTTGTATTCCCCTAAAAGTAATTTTTGTAAGAACTCGTCCTTTGGCATCGGCTTTCCGAACAAGTAGCCCTGTAACCGCTGGCATCCTATTGAGCGAAGGAACGCATAGGCTTCTGGAGTCTCAACCCCCTCCGTAAGAGTCTGCATCCCTATGTTCTGTGCCAAAGACATTATGCTGCTGAGAATCGGGCGGGTCTTTTGGTTCTCTGAGAATTGTGAGAGGAATTTCATATCAATCTTCATAGTGTCGAATGAGAAATCTTTTAGAACGTTCAAGCCTGAATAGCCGGAGCCAAAATCATCAAGCCAGATGGAATAGCCTTTTGACTTGAATGAATTTATTGCGTCCTGGAGCTTGTAGTCGTTCTCTGTAAGCGCACTTTCCGTAATTTCTACGTGAATGTCGTCTTTTGATAGCCCATATTTTTCTATGCACTCAGAGACTTCTTTTACTGGATTTGAGAGCTCAAAGTCAAGGCGAGAGAAATTTATTGATACAGGAATCACTGGATAATTATTGACATAAGTTTCCTTTATGTGTCTGCACACGCAGTCCATGACGTACATATCAAGCTTATGTATTTGGTAATATTCTTCAAGAATCGGGATGAATGCAGCCGGCGAAATCATTCCGTATGTAGGGTCGTTCCATCTTGCCAGAGCTTCTGCCCCGCATACCTTGCCTGTATCTGCCCAAACAACTGGCTGGTAATAAACCTGAATATAGCCGTTTTTGATTGCCGCGTCTATATTGTTTATTATGTACTGCTTTCTTCTGAATTCAGTATCCATCGTTGTGCTGTATTCCGCAATGTCATGCAGGAAATGCTTTTTTACAGAGACGCAGGCGTAGCGGGCACGGTCAAGGGCTACGCTTGGTGCGGTGAACTGCTTCGTCGGCTTGTAAACGCCACATTTTAGCCCCAGTTGGATTGTGTTCTCAAGCTTCAGAATCTGTTCTTTTACTTGCCAGATTTTTTCTTCAAGTCCGTCGGCTTTTGTAAATGCAATGAAATGGTCGTCTGAAAAATGAGCCACGACATCGCCTTCAAAGGTTGTGTTTATTATTTGCCCGATTTTACGCAAGAAGTTGTTTCCGCTCTTGAATCCGTATTTCTCGTTGTAATTCTTGAAATTCTCAATGTCCATAAAGACAAATCGCATCTTTGTAATATCAATGCTGCGTTTGTTCTGGAGTTCGATAGTTTTCTGATGGAAGTAGTTCAGGTTTGCAAGTCCTGTAACTTCGTCAACCATCGATTTTTTCTTCAAGTAAATCGCAAGGTTTTCAAGATGCTCGTCTTTCTGTGCTTCAAGCCGTCTCTGTTGGTGTATGTTAATACCTGCCATGAGCAGGACTATCCAGAGTGTGAACGAATTTACTTTTATGCTGTACGAGAGAGGAGAAATCTTATTCTGAAGGAAAAGATAAATCCCGAACGAAGCTGTAAGGATTATAAAATGGTTCAATGGATGCCATACCAAAAGGCAGAGACAGAATGCTTCCATCGTGATAAAGGCAAAGACCTGCCCGCTCTTGTCATAACTTGTGTAAGAGATGTAAAGCCCGAATGCTATTGCGATTATTGAAAAAAAAACGCGGATTCCGCTTCCTATATGGTGGTTCTTGATTTTGCCCCGCAAATACGCTACGGAATAGATGAACATTATTACAGCCGTAGTGAGGAGAACCATGTAAGACGTGATATGTTTTGCAAGCCAGATAAAGCTTCTTTGGCCGTCGCTGAAAATTGTTCCTGTGATAGTTGTTATCAGCATCCATATTTCAAAGGCTGCAACAACAATACTGACGTAAATGCTTGACATTACGTTTGATCTGAACAGGTAATCTTTTACGTATGGGCTGTAACTTCCCAAAAACAAATCTCTTATTTTTTTCTGCAATTTGCTCATAATTTCAAACTGTTATATTTAAGATTATAAAGCAAATACAGAAAAAAAACAAATCATTATTTTAAAATTTTATTCGTCCTGAACAAAATCTTTCGTTCGCCTACCCTACCAGTACGTGAATACAAAGCCTGCGAGCGGAGAAAGTACAATCATAATCACAGAGAAAGTGAACGATTCCACAGACACGAGCGTTGCTCTTTGCTCCGACGGAAACATATCCTGCAAGCGTGCGTTCGTCCTGATTTGGAGAGCGTCATCGCCGAGTGCCGCTATAAAGCCGCCTAGTGCCATCAATGCCCAAAATGGCGAGTG
>CADCRJ010000398.1 GCA_902803735.1 uncultured Spirochaetaceae bacterium | reverse complement strand
CAACATTTGAAATAACATTGTATTTTTGCTTTAAAATAGAGACACAAATTTCCTTTGTCGTTGTTTTTCCACTGGAGCCAGTAACAGAACATTTTATAAGTGACGGGAATTTCTGAACGTACCGTTCCGCAGCGTTTTGTAGTGCCGTAAGAGTATTTGTTACCAAAATAAAAGCAACATGGGGATTCTCGCTTACCAATGACTGAATCTTATCGTCATTTCTGGAAACAAAAACAGCACTCGCACCTTGGCTTATTGCTTGCGGTACATAGTTATGTCCGTCCTGCTTCTCACCAATCAGCGGCACAAAAAGAGTCTTGCTCTTTACTGCGCGGCTGTCCGTTGCCACATCTACAAAAGAAAAAGAAGTCCCGTCAAAATCACGGTTCAACAAAAGCCCGCCAACAGAATCTACTAATTCTGACAAGCTTAAAAGAGATTGAAAACTTTTTGAAATATATTTTGTTTCTGTCATAAAATCCCACCACACTTTTATGATTCAGCGTAATTACTTTGATTTCATCTCAACACGAACAATGTCTTCTGTTGAAACTTTATGCATTTTCAGCTCATTTTCCGCAATTTTCTCTATGCGGTCAGAACTAGAAAGAATGCTTATCTCTGAAATAAGATCCCTGTTTTTCTCAACAAGCTCAACTTGACGGCGTTCCAACGCACTAAGCTCACGCCTAAGCTGCTTGTAGCGGTTCGCCTGAAAAGCGTCGATTATGAGCAATACAGGAATACAAAGCACAATAAAAATAAAAAGAACAGAGTTTTTTTCCCCGCGCCGAATTTTCATCACATAGCCTCCGATTCAATTTGAAGAAGATGCATTTTTGTTGCATCGCGCAGTTTCCTTACGACACGAAGTTTTGCGCTTCTGCTAGGAGAATTTGCGGCAACTTCCTCTGCCGTTGGCTCCACAGGCTTTCTAGTCAAAACCTCCGCACAAGGAGTACCGCCACAAATACAAGCGGCTTGTTCAAGCGGACAAATACATTTTTTTCCCAAGTTTCTGAAATAATTCTTTACGATGCGGTCTTCAAGGGAATGAAAGGTTATAATCCCCATTTTTCCCCCAATCGCCAGCACATTGAAAGCAGAATGAATAGCTTCTGGCAAACGGCGAAGCTCGCTGTTTACCGCTATTCTAAGAGCTTGGAACGTTCTTGTTGCCGGATGAATTGGTCCATGACGATAGTTCCCTGGAACTGCGTTATATATAATTTCGGCTAAAGCTTTTGATGACATTATTTTTCCGACGGCACGAGCCTCGCAAATAGCACGGGCAATTCTACGGCTAAGTTTCTCATCGCTGTACAAATAGATAAGATTAGCAAGCTCTGCTTCTGGCATGGAATTTACTATATCCGCCGCACTTTCGCCTATCGGATTTCCGTCAGAATCCGTGCGAAGACGCATATCAAGAGGCTCATCGTACCTAAAAGAGAATCCCCTGCCCGATCTCTCGTAATGAAAGACACTTATTCCCAAATCAAAGAGGATTATATTCGGCTTTTCTTCTTTATCGTAATTACCGTAAAAATCATTGAACCAGCCGTTAAAAAAGTGCATTCTGTCGCCAAAAGGAGCAAGCCGCTCTCGTGCCCTTGCCTGAATTTTTGCATCAGCATCAAGTCCTAGAATATGAAGGTTTGGAAATTTTGACAAAAAGGCATTAGAATGCCCGCCTTCCCCAAGCGTCGAGTCAATCATAAACGCATTTTTCTCAAAAGGCTCGCCCTCAGGGGATAAGTATTTTATGCACTCATTCAGAAGTACTGGTGTATGTACAATTTCCAAAATAAATTCCTTATTAAATAAAAACTTTTAAATGTGGTCAGCCAATGAAATAAATGCCCCTGCTTCAAGAATAAAAAAATCGGTGGCCGAACAAATCAAACCACCGTCTTTCAAAAACTGATTCCGCTTAGATTTTCCGCTGCCAGCATGAAATTTTCCTCATTAGCAGCAAGATACTTTTCATACGTTTCAGCATCCCAAAGTTCCAAGTACTTTCCTATTCCTAGCAGAACGCAATCCTTTGACAAGGAGGCGTATTCCCTGAGACTTTGGGGAATTGAAAGACGACCCGACTTGTCGAATTCGATTTCTTGAGCTGGAGCAATCAATCGTCGAAGCACAAGACGATTCTGCGTATTGAACGGAGAAGTCATTCCCATTATCTTCGACGAAAGATTTTTCCACTCGTCTGGAGTATAAAGCCATAAACAGCGATCCAAGGCTTGTGTAACGATGAGAGTATTGCCTGATAGATTTATACGAAGTTTCGACGGAAAGAGTATTCGCCCTTTTTCATCAATCGTATTTTTATATTCACCGGTCAGCAAGTCCATCCACTATTTACCACTTTACCCCACAATTTCCCACGTAATGTTTATTTTATCTATAAAAATTATAAAGTCAACGAAATTTTAGCCGATATAGAAAAAATTCTTATTTTTGAAAAAAAATGGCAATAAATACATACAACGAAACAGACCTTCACCTTACTTTAAAAAAAATCTATGCCCTTGAATATTCAGGCAAGATGGAACAGAAAATTCCCGGAACTAACTGGATTTGCGATATTATCACGGACAACGGGGACGTAATAGAGATACAAACCTCTAATATTTCCGCATTAAAGCCTAAAATTGTATTTTTACTCTCTCAAAAAAGGCAAGTAAGAATCGTTCATCCCATCGCAATAGAAAAAATCATTGAAACTTACGACAAAGACGGAAACTTGCTTTCTAAAAAGAAAAGTCCAAGAAGAGACACAATATATTCGGTTATACGAAGTCTTACGGGAATGTATGATTTATTGGGAGCAGACGGACTTACGCTCGAATTGATTTTCGTAAATATCACGGAACTAAGACAAAAGACAGACGCAGATGTCCAGCTGGCAAACAAAAGCCGACGGCATCTAAAAAATTGGTTTCCATGCGGAAAAAGGCTCGAACAAATTACCCAAAAAAAACGACTTTGCGACAAAAAGGATTTTTTGGTCCTTATCCCTGCAAACACACCACGCCCATTCAGAGCGACAGATTTACAAACGGCTATACAAGGCAAGGACTGGGAATCCGAAGGAATAAGCCTTAATCCAAGCAACAAGAAAAAAGCCGCTGCCAGCGCAAGGCTTGTTATATGGCTTTTAACAAAGATGAACCTGCTTAAAGTTGTGCAAACCAAGGGAAGAAGCAAGTTCTATGATTTTTAGCCTCTGCTTTAGAACCAAAAACGTAGCCCTGCCACAGACGGGAAGCTAGCTAACCTAAGGACTGGCTTGTACGAACCGTCATCACGCTTAATGCCGCCGTGAGGGTTCCAGATAACCTGGACGTAGAACTCCAAATGCCGCTCCAAAACACAGCAACTAAGCCCGCCTCCAAAGCGAGAGCCTGTAGTAAGCTCCCAATAATCGCAATCTTTTGCTCCACCGCCAGAGATGCCCCAAAGCACAAAGCCGTCGAGATGCGATGCAAGCCTTTTGTAAACGAACCAATTATCAACATTGATTGTAACTGACTTTATAAAAGGATGAACATTTACAGCCACCCCCCAGGGACTTTTGTCGGTTCTCCATGTAAGAGAAAAAAAAGCACTTGGCTCAGGAACTATGTCAAATCCCCCCTGAACACCTAAACCGTTCTTAGAAAAACTGGCAAGCGGCATAAACAAAAACAAGGCGAGAAAAAGCAATATTCGTTTTAAATTCACTTTTAAATATTAACAATAAACGCCCCCCGCCGCAAGCAGATGGGAGCGTTCATTCTATCTTTTAAGACTTACCTGCTAAAAACCGTAGTCAGCAGTTTCCTTTTTGGCGGCAGGCTGGAAGATTACAGACATAACTTCCATAGCATTCTTTACAGGAATAAACTTTATGCCTGCTTTTACGTGCTCAGGGATTTCATCCAAATCACGCTCATTAGCCTTAGGAATAAAAATTGTCTTTACGCCGTTGCGTTTTGCAGCGACAGTTTTTTCTCTAAGTCCACCGATAGGCATCACTTGACCAGTAAGGTCGAGCTCGCCAGTCATAGCGACATTAGGCTTTATGACACGCTCCGTTATAAGAGACATAAACGCAGTAGCCATAGTAATACCAGCACTTGGTCCGTCCTTTGGAGTCGCACCTTCTGGGATATGGAGATGTATCAAGTTGTGCTCAAACCAAGCAGCATCCTTGATTTTATGCTCTATCGCATACTGTTTTACCCAGTTCATTGCAATCTGAGCACTTTCTTTCATTACGTCGCCCATCTGCCCCGTAAGCTGCAAGCCGCTCTTCTCGCTAGGGAACGCGATACATTCAAGAAGCAATGTATCTCCGCCCATGCTCGTCCATGCGAGACCTATCGCAGTCCCTGGAACAGAAGCCCGCTTTATCTCACTTTCGTCAAAGACAGGCTTTCCTAGGTACTTATCCAAATCAGGAGCATCAATATTCCATACCTTTTCTTTAAGGGCTTCCAATGAAGTCTCATCAACCTTCGCAACATCCGAAAGCTTCTTTACATCAGCAGGAATTCCTGTAAGCTGCTCCGTAACTATCTTTCTATGAATTCTGTCAATGCATTTCTCATAGTTTCTTACACCAGCTTCACGGGCATATTCCTCCGCAATACGGAAAAGAGCCGCCTTTGTATACTTAACCTGCCCCTTTGCCAAGCCATTTTTTGCAAGGTTTTTAGGAACAAGGTATTTTTTTGCAATCTCATACTTTTCTTGGTCAATGTAGCCAGAAAGAGAAATAATCTCAGCACGATCAAGCAGAGGTCCTGGAATTGAGTCAAGAGTGTTAGCTGTAAGGATAAAGAACACGTCGCTCACGTCAAACGGCAAATCCAGATAATTATCCCTAAAGTTTATGTTCTGCTCAGGGTCAAGAACTTCAAGCAAAGCACTCGCAGGGTCACCACCAGAATAGCTAGCGCCCATTTTATCAATCTCATCAATCAAGAAGACAGGCGACTTTGTTTTTGTAATTTTCAAGCCCTGCAAAATTTTTCCAGGCATCGCGCCTACGTAAGTCCTTCGGTGCCCCTTGATTTCGGCCTCGTCCCGCATACCACCTACGCTGAACCTGTAGAAGGGCTTGCCCATTGCATTCGCGATAGAAAGACCAATGGACGTTTTGCCTACGCCCGGTGGACCAACAAGAATCATTATTGAACCTTTATTGTCCTGCCTCAAACGGCGAACAGCAAGATACTCAAGGATGCGTTTCTTAACGTCATCCAAGCCGTAGTGGTCTTTCTCAAGAACCTTAAAAGCCTTTGCCAAATCATAGGTCTCAACAGGCTCATCCTTCCATGGAAGACCAATCACAAGCTCCAAATAGTTACGGGCAACGAAATACTCCGAAGAGCTTGGATCCATAAGCTTGAATTTCTCAAGCTCGTTCTCCACGGTTTCTTTTACCTCGCCCTCAAACTTAAATTCTTCTATTTTTGCCTTGAATTTCTGGTATTCGCTGCCATCAGCACCAGCTCCAAGTTCCTCCTGAATCATCTTCATTTCTTCTCGGAGGAAGTATTCACGCTGGTTTTTCTCGAAATTCTCCTGCAGCTCGTTCTGAATTTTTTTCTGAATACGAATTAAGTCTTGATCTTTTTTTACATAGACAAGAACTTGTTCCATTCGCATACGGATATTTGTTTGCTCAAGAACTTTCTGCTGCTCCTCTTTTTCTACATTGAGGATTGAAGTGAGAAAATCCGCAATTTTTCCAGGATTATCAATATTCACCATGTTCAGACGCATTTCTTCGCTGAACAGAGGATTGCTCTCGCTGATTTCTTTCATCTCGCTTATGAGGGCACGAGTAAGGGCTTTTACCTCAAAAGTGTCAAATTCCTCATCATCAAGATATTCTACAGCTGCAAGAATCGGAGAAACTTTATTCAAAGCCTTGCGGATTTTGAATCGTTTTATCGAAGATACGAATATGTTCAATCCGCCATCCGGCAGATTTATTTTTTTTATGATGCGGGCAACAGTTCCAACCTGATAAAGGTCAGAAATAGATGGATTGTCTATATCATTTTTGACCATGACGATTCCAATAAAACCATCGCCAGAAGCAGCCTCCTCAACGGTTTTTGTATCGTCGCCGGGATTTATCATAAGAGGTGTAAAAATTCCCGGAAACATTGGTCGCCCAACAATAGGCACAATGAACAATTTTGGCGGCAACATCTGCTCTATAGGTATTATAGAAGCTTCAGGGTCACCGTCAAAAGTTATTTTTATTTTTGGCGAAGACTTCTCGCCAGATTCTGCGGATGCTTCAGAAGTCTTTTCCGCAGTTTCTGACGAAGAGTCTGTCTGCTCTGTATTATCCAAGATTATTTCTTCATTCTCTGTTTCTTTATCTTCACTCATACGATTAATATAATGAAAGAATTTAGAAACGGCAAGAAAAAACTCTCTTTG
>CADCRJ010000397.1 GCA_902803735.1 uncultured Spirochaetaceae bacterium | reverse complement strand
GGTCAGGGATTTTTGCGAGGAACCCAGAGCCATTACCGCTTTTTGCCTGAGCAAAGTACGGACTTCATATTTAGTATTCTTGCCGAGGAGCTTGGTTTCATAGGCTGTATGGCGATATTTGCAGTTTATATGTTGCTGTTGTTCAGAATAATATCAATTCTTCGTCATACAAAGATCCCGTTTGGCTCATATATAGTCGCAGGAATACTAGGAATGTTCTTTTATCACTTCTGGGTAAACGTTGGTATGGTTATGGGCATGATGCCAATTACTGGAATTCCTTTGTTGTTCTTATCATACGGAGGCTCATCTCTTTGGACTGCAATGATTTGCGTTGGTCTTCTTATGAGCGTTCGTTACAGAAAATACGATTTTTAGTTTTTTAGGAAAATAAATGAATCTTATAAATCCAATTAATGCGTTTGGAACATCTTTGTGTTCTGTTCAGAATCCTTCTAGCTATATTGGTGGTGAGTTCGGTTGTTGTGTAAAAAATCACTCAGAAAACGACTCTCTCTTTAATTTTGGAATAGCTTTTCCAGATACTTATAGTATTGGAATGTCAAATCAAGCGATAAAGATTATATATAATGGACTTAACAAAAGTCCTAACATTCGCTGTGAGAGAGTCTTCGCCGTAGAGAAAGATTTTGAGGAGCTGCTGAAGAAATTTAGCGTTCCATTGTATACCCTTGAAACAGGAATTCCTTTGAATGAGCTGGACATGCTCGGTTTTTCTATTGGATATGAGCTTGGTATTACAGGTGTTCTTTCAATATTGGAGCTTGGAAATATCCCGTTGCTCAAAAAAGATAGGACTGAGAATGATCCAATAATTATTGCTGGCGGCTGTGGTGCGACGAACCCGGCTGTTTTTGCGGATTTTTTTGATGCGGTGTTTATTGGAGAAGCTGAGGGCGGAATGTTCGAGCTTATAGAAGAGCTTGCGTCTATGAAAAGGAGCAAGGCTTCTCGTAGCCAAATGTTACAGAAAATAGCGGAGAATCCTCATGTTTGGACTGAAAACATGTCTAAGGAGACTTGCGGGCATGATGTTGCCTTTAGGGCTGTATGGTCTGATTTTGGAAAAGTCCCTTCAGTTGAGTCTTTTTTTCCGCTCCCGAACATAAAACCTGTACAGGATCATGGTGTCGTCGAGATTATGCGAGGATGCCCGAATGGGTGCAGGTTCTGTCATGCAGGCGTTTATTACAGACCCCAGCGAGCAAAAACAAAGCAGCTGATTTTTGATGAAGTTGATAAACTTGTAAATGAGGCTGGGTACAGGGAAATATCCCTCACGTCATTGTCTTCCGCTGATTATCCTAATATAGAGGACTTGCTGGATGATTTGAATGAGAGATACAGCCCGCAGAATGTAAGCTTTCAGTTGCCTTCGCTAAAAGTAAACAGTTTCTCTTTGCCACTTTTGGAAAAACTTTCTGAAGTAAGAAAAAGCGGTCTTACATTTGCCGTCGAGACTCCAGATGAAGCTTGGCAGCTAAGGCTTAACAAAGAAGTTTATGCACAGCATCTTGTTGATATAATTCTTGATGCAAAAAAACGTGGTTGGAACAAGGCTAAATTCTATTTTATGATAGGCCTTCCGTTCCCAGAAACTGAAGAAAAGACAGAAGAGAAGGTTATTGTAGATTTCTTGCTTGACTTGCAGAGTCGCACAAAAATACAATGCAATGTGAATGTCGGTACGTTCATACCAAAGCCTCATACTGCTTACCAGTGGGTCAGACAGATTTCTCCAGAGGAATCTGCCAAAAAACTTCAGTTTATTCGGGATAATCTTCCTCGTGGCAAATTTCATGTCAGTACGCATGATGTCTCAACAAGCTACTTGGAGGGACTTTTATCACGCGGAGACAAAAGAGCAGGGGCTATAATCCTTTCGGCATACAAAAAAGGTGCAAGACTTGATGCATGGGAAAATCATCATCAGGAGAATATAGGCTTTTGGGAAGAGGCATTTGCGGAAGCGGGCTTTGACGTAAAAAAAGAGATTCTTATGGAGCGTTCCAAAGAAAAGCCTTTGCCATGGCATAACATATCGCTTGGTCCTGCACGAACTTTCTATGAAAAAGAGTGGTGTAAGAATGAACAAGAAGTGTTAACTCCAAAATGTGCTCCGAATTGTGACCACAGATGTGGTGTTTGTAACAATAAAACTTGTGTCAGTATTGATAACAAGCCTGAGAATGTAAAAAAAAGTATACAGACAACCGCAATAAACAGGGAAACTGTTAACATTCCTATAATGTACAGAGTTATATTTCTGTTTACTAAGGATAATGGTGGCGAATATTTTTCACATCTCAGTCAGATAGAAATATTCAACAGGGCAATACAAAAATCAAACTTGCCGTTTATATATACGACTGGTTTCAATCCATTGCCACGTCTAGAATTTGCTTCGACGCTGTCTCTTGGTATAAAATCTGATACAGAAATTGCGTCTGCAGTGCTCTTTGACCCTGTATCCGAAGATGAGTTTATGGAGAAACTTAACGCGCATTTAATTTCGTTCATTCAGGTTAAAAAGTGCTTTATTTTTCCTGTTACGAATCAACGTAAGAGAGAGTCCCTGAGCTCTGCGTTGTGGGGAAGTGTGTACGATTATTCATTCTATCCAGATGCCGATGAAGTTGCGGCTTTCTTTAATTCTGATTTTGCAAAAGAATTTGTTAGCGAAGAATCTCTTTGTAAGTTTGATGTGTGTGGAAAGAATGTACGTGCAAAGCTTTTGTTTAAGATGGACAGACCGTTCAGAAATGCTTTGGAGTCTTTCTTTTGCAAAAAGATTTGGGAAATTGCTTCGATAAAGAAAATTCAGATGCTTGCCAAGCCTGATATAATTGGTTGGACACCTGAAGTAAATGAGGAGTATCAGAAAAGTTTGGCGGAGTTAAAAAATCATTCTGATAAGTATCTTCTTGATGCAAAGTTCAAAAATCGTATTCTCCATGCAGAAGATAATGTTGAGGGTGCTGAAGCTATAGATTATTTTGAATTGTATGATAAAATTGCTGCTGTAAACAAGAAACTTATTGAGCAAAGAAAAAATCTAGATTCATCTAAATGAAATAAAAGGGGGAGAAAATGGATAAAATTTGGCAAGAAATGTATGATGCAGCAAGAAAGGTTCTTAATGACAGAAAAATTTCTGATTATGTGACAGCAGGAGGCGTATCTGCAGCCGTATTGTCGTCTTCAGGAAAAATCTATACAGGGGTTTGTATAGATACTGCATCAACATTGGGCATTTGTGCAGAGAGAAATGCTATTTTCAATATGATTACAAATGGCGAGAATGAAATAAGAAAGGTTATCTGCTTATTTAAAGACGAGAGCGGTATTCGGGATGGCGGTGCCCCGTGTGGAGCTTGCAGGGAGTTAATGGTTCAGTTAATGCCAAACGGAAAGTATAAAGACATCGAAATTATGAAAGATTTAAAGACTGGTACAATCATGAAGCTTGGTGATTTGACTCCAGAATGGTGGATAAAATAATAATTATTGATTGCTGTAAATTGACGTATAACGAGCTGTTCGGGAAAGGAATTAAAATCTTCTAAGATAAGAGTTCTTTTTAAAATTAAGGGGAATCTAAAGTGTTACCAGCTTAGATTCTCTTCATCATCTTTTCAAGTTTTTCTCTGTACAGTTCCTTAAGTTCCGGCGGATTCAAAATCTGAACGGAATCAGCAAAGCGGAGCACCCAGTAAAGAGTTTCCTGAATCTGGTTTGACTCAAAGCTC
>CADCRJ010000396.1 GCA_902803735.1 uncultured Spirochaetaceae bacterium | reverse complement strand
TTAATAAAGTAATTTCAATAGGTATAAACAAGTGACCTGAAATATCCATTCCAATCTTATAAGAAGAAAAAGTTATTTGAATAGATTCCATAAACCCCTTCAAGGCAGATAGAAAATCATTTTTTACAAAAGATTCGTAAACAGAACTTGCAAACAAATAAAATTGCTTTTCCAATCGATCCATATTTGAATGTACTGCATCATACTGTTCTAATAAAGAATAAATATTATAATCACCCATCGAAATATGCCTTACAATTTCACGCTCTATCTGAGCACGTTCAAATTCAATACGTGTTACAGGAACATTTAATGCAATCGGTATTTGAAGTTTCGCAGCTAGTGCATCAAGAAGTTTCTTATTTGGATTTTGTTTTCCTGTCTCTATTTTACAAAGAGATGGAGGTTCACATAATCCTTCACACAGTTGAAGCTGCGAAAGTTTTCTACGTTCTCTGAATTCTTTTATAATCTTTCCTGTACTAATGTATTCCATATCGTTTATTGTTTCTCGTAAGAAAGTCCTTTGCTAACAGCCAGAGCACGAACCTCTTCAAGTGGCAGCGGTTTAGAGAAAAAATACCCCTGAGCCTTGTTACTGCCAATTTTTTTCAGGAATTCATAGTGCTCGATTGTCTCAACACCCTCCGTAACGGTCTGAAAGCCCATTTCCTGAGCGACATAGACGATGTAGTACAAAAGAGTTCCTGTATTTGGGTTTCTGTCCATAGAACGCAGGAATTTCATGTCGAGCTTAAGGACATCAAAATCGTACTGGCTTATTACGTTGAGCGAAGAGTAACCAGAGCCAAAGTCGTCAATCCAGATTGAGTAACCGTTTTCTCGGAATCGGTCGATGTCTTTTTTAAGCGAGCCAGAAGTATCGTTCAATGCGCCCTCTGTAATCTCAATGTCCAGCATATTCTGGGGAACATCGTAAGCACGCCTGTAAGCGTCGATTGTCTCATAAATGTTGCAAAGCTGAAAATCAAGGCGCGACAAATTGATAGAGACAGGAACGACATCTTCGCCCATCTCCCTGAGCTTAACAAAGTCCTCGCACACTTTTCGGGCAACAAAGCAGTCCAATTTGTGAATAAGGTGATACTCCTCCAAAGTCTCGATAAAATCAAGCGGCGAGAGCATTCCCATAGCAGGATCCTTCCAGCGGGCAAGAGCCTCATAGCCACAAATTTCGCCAGTACTGACACGAATGACAGGCTGGTAAAAGATTTTTATGTATTCGTGCTCAATCGCTTCGTCAAGATGCTCCACGATGTAATGGCGCAAGCGAAGTTTCTTACCAAGAGCATTGTCATACAACGCATAACAGACATCATAATGGTGCTTTATACCGTTACAAGCCATACGAGCGTAATCACAGGCAAAGCCAACTTCATCACAAGTGTCCTCCAGATAGTAAATACCTGCCTTTATTTCTATTTTGGCATCTTTCTGAAGCTTGTCATGGATATTCATTATTATTGGAACAATCGTCTTTTCATAAGTACAAACAATAAAGTGGTCATTTGAAAGACGGGCTGCAAGATGCTCAGGGAATGCGTTCCTTATTTCAGCAGAGACCTCGCACAAAAGTTCATCACCCTTCTGAAAACCATAACGCTCATTGTAAACTTTGAAATTCTTTATATCAAAATGGATGAAGGTCATTCCCCTAAGACGGCTTTCTCTATCATACAGAAGCTTTTGGACTTCCTTGTAAAAATAGGACATATTATAAAGGCCTGTCAGAAGATCACATTCCTTTGACATTGCAAATATTTGCTCCGCCGCGAAGCCTGTGTCCTCATATTTCAAGAACTCTTCCTGTCCAATATCAAGGATAAAGACATAAAAATAGGAGCTTCCATTAGCACCATGCACAAGATGACCAAAATCCTCCATATAGCGGATTTCGCCAGTCTTCGACTTTATTCTGTAACGAACAAAGTCATGTCCCCTATCACCGAACATTGTCTGTCCCTGTATAGCGTTCTCAACCTTTTCCAAATCCTCAGGATAAACCATTCCCATAAAGCTGTTGTGCACATACTTACGGAAGTCTTCCATGTCGGTGCAACCAAAAATCTTTATAACGTTGTCATCTGCAAAATAAAGCTCTTCATCGCCCTTTGCGTTGTAAATAAAGAAACCTCCAGGAAGACCAGCAGGTATATAACGTTCATTCGCACAAGGTTTTCGTTTATCATCGCTCATAGTATGCTCTCCTACAGGAAACTATATTTTATTCTAACCTGTAATTTAGCCTACAGCAACTTTTTTATTTTATATGAATATGCGAAAACACCATGCAAACAAAGAAAACTGCCATGTCAAAAGCTACGATAGTCGAGCCGACGGGGGTTCCTGCCGCGATTGAGATGACCATTCCCCAAAATGTACAAAAAAGCGAGATTATAACGGCACAAATTGTAACGCCCTTAAAGCTTCTGAAAAGCCTCATCGCAGACAACGCAGGGAAGATAACAAGTGCAGAAACCAAAAGAGAGCCTACAAGATTCATTGCCAGAACTATCACAATCGCAATTACAACCGCAAGGAACAAGTTATAAGCCCTTGTCTTTACGCCTGTCGCACGAGCAAAATTCTCATCAAAGGTTATAGAGAAAATACGGTTGTAGCTGAGCACGAACAAAACCGCAACGATAAGGCTCAGGATAACGCTAATCCACACATCTCTCTTTGTCAGGGTCAGAATCGATGTAGAGCCGAACAGCGTCGTACACACATCGCCAGACACATTGGCAGAGGCTGAGAACAGGTTCATAACAAGATAACCAACGGCAAGGGAACTAACCGATATAAGGGCTACGGCAGCATCGCCTTTGAGCCGCCTTCTGTTGCTCGCACAAAGAAGAACAATCGCACAAAGAATCGTGGCAGGCATTATCAACACCATTTGGTCAGTAAACTTCATTACGGCGGCAAAAGCCATTGCACCAAAAGCCACGTGAGAAAGTCCGTCACCAATATACGAGAAACGGCGCAAAACAAGGGTTACACCAAGCAAGGACGAGCAGAGAGTAACGGCAAGCCCC
>CADCRJ010000395.1 GCA_902803735.1 uncultured Spirochaetaceae bacterium | reverse complement strand
TTGAAAAAACTCAAGCTAGACGCGGCTGAAGCTATTGTACTCGACGAAGTTGACAGGCTTCTTTCTCCAGAACTGCGTGACGATACGCTCGAACTAGTCACACAACTAAGCTCCAACTCGCAATTGATTGCGTGCAGTGCGACAATTACAAACGCAACAGCAAAGATTCTTGGCGAAACAAAAGATTTTGACAATTCTCGTGCAGATGAATCTGAAAAAAAATCCGCAAAAAAAATAAAGACAGTATTTTTGCCACCAGAAGACGTATTAAGGAAAAAAATCTCCCACATTGCAATCTTCGCAGAAAACAGGGATAAAATTGACACTCTCAGAAAAATCATTAATGCAGAACACCCTGAAAAAACTCTGGTTTTCACCTCCAAGATTGACCAAGTTGCAAACATCGTGTCAAAGCTCAAATACAAAAATATCGAATGCGAGGGCTTGCATGCAAAACTTGACAAAGTAACCAGAAAATCAATAATCGACAGGTTCAGAAGCGGCAAACTGAAAATGCTCGTCACAAGCGATCTTACCTCACGAGGCCTTGATATACCAGATATTACACATATCATCCAGATGGATTTGCCAAGCGACGAAGATTTCTTTGTACACAGAGCAGGAAGAACCGCACGAGCAGGAAAGACCGGAACAAATATCGTTATTGGCGACGCATACGAGATGCGTAAATTTGTAAGACTTGAGAAAAAGCTCAAGATTACGGTTTATCCAAAAATGCTTTACAAAGGACAACTTGTAGCACCTTCTGAGTTGGAAGAAAACAACACAGAAGACCCCAGTAATTGAAATATCGCTGTTAAATTGATATAATTAAAAGGAAATTTCTTTATTCGGTATATGGCTTAAATCATGTCCAACAAAAAGGGCTGATTTAAGCCATCCTACAAAACGAGGTTCGTGTGTTTCTTAAAAGTCTAGACATTTTCGGCTTTAAGTCTTTTGCCGATAAAACTCATGTTGAATTTGCTGACGGCATTACTGCGTTACTTGGCCCAAATGGTTGTGGTAAAAGTAATGTTGTTGACGCTATAAAATGGGTTCTGGCTGAAAACAAAGCAAAAAATCTCCGTGCAGACACAATGGAATCTGTAATCTTTAACGGAACAGAAACCAGACCTCCATTAAACATAGCAGAAGTTACGCTTACAATCTCAAATGAGAACAACCTGCTCAAATTTGATGCACCAGAAATTGCTTTAAAAAGGCGTTTGTACCGTTCTGGCGAAAGCGAATACTATATAAACAACAGACAGTGCGGTCCTACAGAGATAAAGCGACTGTTCATGGATACTGGTGTCGGTAAAGCCGCATATTCCGTAATGGAACAAGGAAAAATCGACCAAATACTTTCGAGCAAACCAGAAGACAGACGATACCTCTTCGAGGAAGCAGCAGGAATCTCTCGCAGCAAAGTCGAGGTTCTTGAAGCAGAAAGGGAACTTGAACATTCGAGACAAAAGCTTGCACAGGTTGAAGTTGCACTTACAGAAAACAAACGAAGCTATGAGACTCTCAAAATACAGAGCGAAAAGACAATAAGATACAGGGCTCTCAAAGAAGAAATCTTCAATGACGAGCTTGACATTCAGCTCTTGCGCCTTAAAGACTTTTTGCAAAATCAGACAAGGCAGGAGCAGACAAAAAAAGAAATCGCAGAAAAACGCGATGCTATTCAAGCTGAGATTCAAGAAATAAACAGCACTCTCTCGGAGAACAATGACAAAATAAAAGACTTGCAAGTTCAGATGAGTGAGCTTAATCAGGAACTTGTAAAAATACAGACTGAAAAAACTGGTAAGCTTGCTATGTCAAAGACTTTGAATTTGCAAGCCAGCCAAATCCGTGAGAAAGTCGGACAGCTAGAAGTTCATATTCGGGCTGTAGAAGAAAGAATTGAGACTCTTACAGAAGAAATTGACGAGCAGGAAGCGGACTTGCATTCCATGACACGCCAGCTGGAAGACATCAAGAAAAACATCGGCTCTTTCAAGGACAATATAGAGCAATCTGCCCTTACAATAACAGAGAACAAGCAAAAAATAAAAGAAAGCCAAGTTGAAATCGAAGATTTAAACAAGGAAAGGGCTTCTTTTCAGGACTGCTTAAAGTCCATAACAGAGGACATAGTTACAGAGCTCGACGCAAAACTTAAGGACTCTGGATTTAGTGCGGCAGCAAGCAGAATTGCAAAAGAGGAGCTTGACAACTTAATTGGTCGGCTAAGAGTCTTTGCAGAAGGTCGAAAAAATATTTTCTCTGATTATGCCTCTATAAGCGGTCACACAAGCGACGAAAGCGAGAAGTTCACAAATGATGCTATCTCTGCAATCACAGAGATTTCTTCTCTTGTAAAGCAAATTGAGGAATCGTTAAATAATTACGCATCAACGATGCCAAGCTTTATTGATGATTTTCTTGCGCCAGAAGGAATTATCACAAAGAAACGCGAGATTGACAGGAATATCTCTGAAAATCTCAAAAAAATCGAAACGATACAAGAACGCATAGAAAATTTCAAGGCTGAAAACCTCCAGCTTGAAGAAAAAATTGATGAATATAAAGAAACGCTCTCAAAGCTCCATGTAAGCGAAGCAAAAATGGAGGAGCAGATAAAAGCTTCTAAATCTCAGACAGAACTTTTAAAACGCAATCTTACCTCCGAGCAGAATGCAAAGCGACAGAATGAGGACGAGCTTTTTAACGAAAAAAAACGTCAGGAAGACCTTGAATCGCAGATTTTTGATATACAGAGCGAGCTTTCTCAGATTGAGCATAGAGGCCAGGAATGTGTAGAAAACATCGGCAGGCTCGACAATCAGATTCAAGAATATAATACGAGCGTCACAGGCAAGCAGGATGCGCTCAAAAAGAAGCAGGAAGAGCAGCAAAAATATCAGGCAATGTTCGAGAAGCTGACTCTAGACCTTGTTACAAGCGAAAACGACATAAAAAATATAAAGCAGAATTTCAGGGACACTCATTCACGAGACCTCATGGAATTCGAAGAGCGTATGTTCAAGATTACAACGCCTGCCGTAGAACTGCGAGACAAGCTCGCAAAAGTCCGAGAGGAATTCAAGAATCTCGGACAGGTCAACCTCATGGCTCCAGAAGAATTTGGAGAGCAAAAAGAACGCTACGAGAAACTTCAGGCAAGTTATGACGATACCTGCAAGTCGATGGAGAACATGCTCCGAATTTCCGAGGAGATTCGCTCAAAGTCAACGGAAATGTTTCTTGATACATATAATAAAATCAAGAAAAATTTTCACAATATGTTCCGAAGATTATTTAATGGGGGACGTGGAGAACTTAGGCTCGTTGACCCGCAGAATGTTCTTACGTCCGGCATTGACATTTTTGCACAGCCGCCAGGAAAAAAACTTGAAAACATTGCCCTTCTCTCTGGTGGAGAGAAAACAATGACGGCAGTTGCACTTTTGTTCGCAACTTATCAGGTTCGTCCAAGTCCGTTCTGCCTTCTTGACGAGATTGACGCGGCCCTTGACGATAAGAACGTAACAAGCTTTGTTCAGGCACTACGTTCCTTTGCAAAGCTGTCACAGTATATAGTCATCACCCACAACAAAAAGACGGTTATGGGTGCAAGGACAATGCTCGGCGTTACAATGGAGGAATCCGGCGTAAGTAAAATCATTACGATGCGACTCGATAAAGACATCAAGACAGGTGCTGACATTCCTGATGAGAAAGAATTCATCGAAGAGGATGTTGAACCAGAACAAAATGTAAACATTCCGCCGCGTCCGCCGAAAAGAATTTATAATGAAGATGGCTCTATAACTGATCCTGTTATTGAAAAGCATAATCAGGAGTTAAAAGAAGCGGCTCGACGGGCCAGAGCAGAAGCTAAGGCTGCTCGTGAAGCAGAAAAAGCTGCTCTGGAAGCACAGGAGTCCGCTACAGAATCTTCTGCTCCCCAGCAAAATGATGCAGGGCAGCAGGATGAAACAGAAAACAAGGAATAATTTGCTTTATGTTTGATATTGATGAATTACGAGAAAAAATTGACGACCTCATCCAAAACAGACCTGTGATATTTTTTACGGTATTGTTTATTATATTTTTATTTCTTGCAGGTCTCATAATTCTGACAATTCAGACAAGCGTAAAAACAAAATATGTTGCACCAGCGGCTCAGAACTTTACGGCAGATGCCCCAGTTCTCATTCCAAGCCCGCCAACACCGGAACAGGATTATTATCCGTTTAGAACAACAGAATCAACATGGAATAAAGAAGAAGCGGAAAGATGGTTCTCTTATCCAGATTCAAAAATTATGGAACAAGTAGAAAAGGCTAACGATGAAATCATAAATGATTTGACAGGAGTAGCACCATGAAAAAAGTTTTATTCAGCAGCAAAAAAATACGTAATTTTTCATTCTCGTCTTTGCTTGTGAGCCTGCTTTGCACAGTCGCTCCGACACCTGTCGCAGCACAAACTGCCGTCGCAAATACGGCAGAAGGCGAACAACAGACTGAGAAAGCTGTCAAAAAAAACAAAGACCAAGAACTTGAAATAGTTCCAAAAGCAGAATCTACTCTGGACAAAAAAGCAGAGATTTCATTACCAATTCAAATGGAAAGAAACACTCCGCTTGAGCCAAATGTATTTGACACAGAAATAAAGGTTCAGGAAAAAAATCTCGCAGATACAGCTTCACAAGCACAGCAAGTAGAAGTTCAGCCTCTTTCAGTACAAACACCTGCGACAACAGCACCTGTAGATAGTAACTCTGTAAACGTGCTGTCTACGGCAACACAAAACGCTGTGGCTCCGCTTACCGACAAAAGCGATAATGAAGCTGCTCAAAAACAAGAAAATACAAAGGCTATTGTTGAACAGACTGAAAAAAAACAAGAAGAAGTTGTGACATCTCAGACTGAAAGCAATACAGAAAACAAGGAATCCGTC
>CADCRJ010000394.1 GCA_902803735.1 uncultured Spirochaetaceae bacterium | reverse complement strand
CTTTTCAATCACCGCATTCGTTCGCTCAATCTCCGTTTCAACAGCCTTGGCAAAATCAGAGCAATCCGCGTCATTTGAAACAATCATCGCCGAGAAATATTAATTACAAGAAATAAGTCTTCATCAAGCCTTTACCCTTTACATCTATTTCTGTATTTTTGCTATATTGATATAAACTTGAGGTCTGGGCTTTTGTAGTTTCTGTCACATGGATTTTCATTGGAATTCCAGTACTTTCCATTCGGCTCGCTACATTCACTGTGTCGCCCCAAATATCGTAAATGAACTTGGTTTTTCCGATTACACCAGCAACAACAGGACCTGAATTTATTCCAAGCCTGATTAGTAGTTTAACAGGCGAAGTCTCGTTAAAAATACGAACATCATTTAAAAGACCTTTGGCAAAACGAAGCATCTTAAAAGCCCCGTCGTTGAAATGCTCCTGCGTAAGACCAGCTGCAGCCATGTAAGCGTCTCCGATGGTCTTGATTTTCTCAATTCCCTCTCGTTTAGCACGTTCATCAAACATAGAGAACATTTTGTTAAGCATAGTGACTACTTCTTCCGCGGTCATCTCGCCGCTTATCTTTGTGAATCCCACAATATCGGTAAAAAGGACTGTAACGTTAGGATATTCCTTAGCAAGCGTTCGGTTTGGATGAGCAGTAAGCTCCTTTGCAATCTCTTTTGGAAGAATATTCAAAAGAAGCTTTTCAGAGCGGTTCTTTTCTGCTTCAAGTTCTTTTGTGCGCTCCTTTACGGTGCTTTCAAGTTTTTTGTTTTCTTCTTCGACTCGGATAAGTTTTCCCTCAAAAAGAGTGATTGTCGCAGAAATAATGAAAACAACAAAAAGCAGGGCAAGGAAGATATCAAAAAACACGTTTGTAAGCGGTTTTAAAATGCTTGAATATGTGAATACAATTTTTTGAGAAAGCGGCTGATATCCATGAGGAGTGTACATGATACAACCAAAACCAAGAGTCTTTAAAGGCGTGATTGTGTAAAAATCTGCGCCATGAATGTTTTCTTGATCACCTTCGTGCGGTTTTTTGACATTCAATGTTCCATTTAAAAGCGCGAACGTTCCGTTCCATGGACCAGGATCTACAGAACTGTCCTCAGGAACCGCTATCGAAAAATTCCAGTCAGTGATAATTGTGCTTCTCATATTGTTAAAAATAATGCCGTCATACTGTGCACCCGTTCTGTCTGGATCTTCCTCGTCAACCCAATGTTTGTCCGCATTTCGTACAAAGGTTATGCAAACTGAATCTGAAGAATCATTTTCAGAATACGGCTCATCAATTGTCAAAGTCTTTTCAGGAAGTGGGACGCCCTTAATTGAGACAATTAAAAGAACAAAAATAACTCCACCCAAACATAGAGAAAGTGTCTGCCAAAAATGATTTCTCACAACCCTTTTTCGAGATTCCGGTGAAGTAAGTTCAGTTTTATAAATTGGACTTAAAATTGACGAAGTTCGCTTTTCAGAATAAAACTCAAGCTCCATTAATTTTATTGACGAATAAAAAAGGTGCAATGCTCCAAGCCCAAGTGAAATATTTATCCACGGAAAGCCGTAGTTAACAAGAATCAAAAACACGCCAGCTAAAGGTAGGATAAAATACAGCAAAAATGAAATAAATACATTTTTTGCAAGCTTTTTTCTGTTTTGCAAAAGCATTGTGAACAGGATGATCTCTGGCAAAATTCCTAAAACGACGCTGATTGGATAAAAAGTACTTCTATGATAAAGATTTTTCTCATCAAAATAGTAGAAAAGATTCGTAAACTGGCTGACAACTGTAATACAAATACCAATAAAGCAGAAAAAAAAGACTATAAAAAGCTGAACAGGTATTCCATCCATTATATAAACTTTTGGATGTAAAAAAATCGATAAACTTAAGCGGGTTTGTTTTATAAACTCACAAATATAAAAGCAAAAGAAAAAAGAAAGTGAAAAATTACATATAAAAACAAGAAAATTGCTGATGCGCACCATATAATAGCCTATCTCGCTGGTATTTCCCCTAAAGAAATATGCAAGGGCATCAGAAAGTAGCAGGAAGCCTGTGAAAAATTCAATAAAAATGAGAGTTCGTCTGCCATTCTGTTTTAATTTATGACCTGACCATAAAAAGATTCCTACTTGAAAGCAAGAGAAAGCAAGAAAAGAAAGTGATAAAATACTAATAATTCGGGTAAATTCAAGCATGCAATATTTTTCCTAATAAACGAACCCCGCCACAAGCAGCGGGGTATCGTTCGTTCTCAAAAAGATAACGGCAACAGTTTTATATCCTAACTATTCCACATGTATAAAATTTTTACAACGGTTACACTTTGAAGCTGTCAACCTGCTCGCCGATATCGCCGATAGACTGCTTCATTACGCTGGCAATCTCAGAAAGCGCGGAGCCTGCGTCGTTAACCCTGCCCGCACTCTCGCCCATTTCTGCCATACTCTGCTTAATCGTGTCGGTTTCCCTTTGCAGAGTACCTACATCAGAAATAATCGTCTGGCTGTTTCTAGCCATATCGTTTGACGCGGTCTGAACTTGGCGAGTGCTGTCGTTCATCTTTGAAAGAGCGTCCGTAATAAGTGACGAGCCTTCGCTCTGCTCCTGCATAGCCGACTTAATCTGGTGAACGAG
>CADCRJ010000393.1 GCA_902803735.1 uncultured Spirochaetaceae bacterium | reverse complement strand
GGCACCAGCAAAAATTAAAATTCCCATAGCGGGAGAAAGCCACCAGGGAAAGCCTGCATTAATTGTAATCAATCCAAAGGCTGTTCCACAGGAAATGTAACCCAGGAAAACTGGAATCGTTGTCCTTAGTGCAAATTTTAAGCAATGTGTATTCATAGTTATATTTGCGTGGAAGTCTAAACGAAATCGGTTGAAATTGGAAGAGGAAAATAAATTCTCATTTGTGGAAAAGAATATTCTAAAACTTTTGTTTGTTATGTCATTTTCTTCTGTTATAATAAGAATATGAAAGAATACATTGCACAAGTTTTTTCAGATGAAAAATATTTACTTGGTGAATCGCCGTTTTATGATCATCGTACAAAAACTCTTTCCTGGGTGGATATTACAAAAGGAATGTTTTATGCAGTCGGCGATGATGGTAAAGGTCCTGTAAAAGCATATGATTTAAAGCAGGCAATAGGAGCCGCTGTCCCTGCCAAAAAAGCTGGTTCCTATGTTATAGCCGCAAGTGACGGATTATATCTTTTTGAAAACGGAAGCAGCCATCTTATTAAAAATCTTTCTGATTATTACGAAAGCTATCAGCGTTCAAATGACGCAAAAGCAGATCCTGCCGGAAGATTATTTTTTGGCTCTTCTGTTGATGATGATATTCACGAGGCAAGCGGAAATCTTTTTTGTATTGACCCGCTTGCTGGAGGAAAAATCAGCGTAAGGCAGGCAGATACAAAAATTTCTAACGGCATGGCCTGGAGTCGGGATCGCAAAAAGTTTTATTTTTCTGATACTTTGCAATATGCTGTTTTTGAATATGACTATGATTTAGCCACAGGTGAAATTTCAAACCGTTGTCCATAATATCCTTCAAAAGATTTATGATAATGCTTTCCGAAAGCTTAAATTTAGCCCTTCTCAGAACCTCATTGTATTCTTTTACAATTTCGTCTGAATAAACAGGAACAATATTTCCGGTTGCAAGAAAACGCAAAATCTGTACTGTTGGAGAACTTTCGTTTCGGGTTATCAAAGCTGACACAAGAACATTTGTATCAATAACGACATATTTTCTTGCCATTATTTACCAGCCCTTACAGCAGCGATTTCAGCATTGATTTCATCTAAAGACATTTCCGGCACATTGTTCTTTTGGATTGAATTTCTTGCTTCTTTGTAAATGTCCCATCTTTTGGAACGTGTATCATCTCTTAATTCAAATGGAAGCCCCCCCACAGCAATGCTTTTTTTGAAGAAGATTCTGACGGCTGTAGGCAAATCCAAACCAAGCGATTCGTAAATATTTGTAACATCAGTTTTTGTTTCCGTATCAACCTTTATCTGAACAAGAGCTGTATTTGGCATATTAACACCTCCAAAAGTATGTATTTAACTATATAATAACATACTTTCGTTAGAAAATCTATATAGATTATATTTCAATTGCCATTTTAGCCATTTCAATAGCATGTTTTTTCCATTCTTTCACAAGCCATTCCGATTCAAGAGGTTTTGCGTTGCAGCAGATGATTCAGTTCTTACAGATAACGGCAAGATTGATGTCTTAAAGACAGGTATGATTCTTTATGATCCATTTGGAACTAACTACGTTTCTTTGGGGCAGATTGTCGGAAAGCCCTGGCGTGAAGGCAGAAAATTCATGTAATATAAGAGAGGCAACTAGAAACTACCTGTTGATAAAATAAAGCCCTATCAGGCAAATTACAATTCCTGCAATTTTCGAAACGCTCAGCTGTTCTTTGTATAAAAAGAATCCGACGAAAATCAGGACAGCAGCAAGCAATGTACTTGCTACAAGTGCAAGCGTATTTACTTTCCATCCGACTTTGTAGGCGCAGATAAATCCAACTTCAAGACATGTAATTACGATTCCAAGAATTATTGTTGCCCAGTTTGTCAGAGTGAAGTCTTTGAAGCTTGGCTGTCCTTTTGATGTGACGAGGAACATAACGAAAGAAAAAACAGATGCTACGGCATAAGTAACAGTCATTGAGGCATACGTGTTCATCGCCGCAGGGATGCCTTTTGCACAGATTTGATAAACGGTGTTTGCTGTAACGATTAGTAAAATTGGCCAGATGTATGAAAACATGGACAACTCCTTTTAAAGATTTCTTGTCCATCTTCTAAGACCTAACGATGAGACTGAATGCCCAAAGCATTCCTACCCGGTGGCAGTAATAAGAGAATATCAAAATTTACCTGAATCATCAATG
>CADCRJ010000392.1 GCA_902803735.1 uncultured Spirochaetaceae bacterium | reverse complement strand
CGCGCTGGCCTGTCACGCCGGAGATCGCGGGTTCGAGCCCCGCACATCGCGACTGGTTCCTTAGCTCAGTCGGTAGAGCAACGGACTGTTAATCCGTGTGTCGCTGGTTCAAGCCCAGCAGGAGCCGCTAAGAGGTTTGGTTTTCCAAACCTCTTTTTTTATCCCAATAATTTTTTATACTCCTCCTCATGGAATCAATAAGCGAAAAAAAACGAGAATTAAGAAAGATAATGAAAGCCAGTTTGCTGGTAGCGACGGAATCTTCTTCTGTGTCGGCGAGCTTGTCCGCTGCGGCATGCAACTCATTGATGCGGAGCGAGGCATATACTCGTTCTGATGTAGTGTTTGCGTATAATGCGACGAGTACGGAATTGAATCCCTTGCCGCTTGTAGAAAAAGCTCTCTCAGAAGGTCGTATTGTCGCTTTGCCGCGTGTTAAGGCAGGTACTTGCGACATGGAATTTTATCAGCTTTCTGCACAAAGAAATCTGAGCGAACAGCTTGAAAGCGGTGCATACGGTATAATGGAGCCAGTCAAAAGCTTGCCCTTGTTAGAGCCTGAATCTTTGCGTGGCAAACGGCTTTTGCTCGTGACTCCAGGGCTTGCCTTTACAAAAGATGGCAGACGGCTAGGACATGGAAAGGGGTTCTATGACCGCTACATCCCGCGATTGCTTAATTCTGGCGTAAATGTAGCGTCATGCGGTTTTTGTTATGACTGCCAGATAGTGGAAGACCTTCCTTGTGACAGCCTTGATTTTAGAATGAACAAGGTTGTTACCGAGTCTCATTTCTTTGAGTCGGCAGAGTAAAGCCTTAGTGCTGGAGTTTCTTCTGTGAAAAACGGCATGAGCTTTGCGTAGTCGCTTGCTGATGCCTTGCTTACACTCTCATATTGTGCAAGAAACTGCTGGGGCTTTTTGTTCTTTACGCCGCATTTTATCAAGTTTGCATCCCCTGATGTTGAGCCAGCGTCAGAAAGAGTGTTCATAATCCAGTTATTTTCAATTCGGCTTATTGTCTGCTCTTTTTTGCCGTCGGGAATTTTTGCAAGTTCTTCGCAAAGCTCCTTGACTGCTGATTTATAGGCTTTATCGGCAGCAACGGTACTTTCGCTGTCAGCAAATACAAGGCGGGCAAATGGCACGTCGTTGTCAGCAGGATAAACTTTTACGGTTATTTGAGCGGCTTTTTCATTGTACTTGTGCTGAATCCTGAATGATATTTCATACAGTAGTGCATTGTACAGCGATGCTTCGTCGCTTGCCGCGTCTGGGCTTTGCAGACAGTACATTATCGGGTCTAAAAACTTTGTCGTTGGGATAAGAACCGCTGGCTGAGGCCCAGCATCTTTTGCGCTTATGTCTGTCAAAAACAAGTGTCGTAGCTGAATAATCTCCGTTCTGTCTGCAATCTGAGGCTTTAATATAGATTCCTCTGCAACCTGCGTAAGTGAATTTGAACGCAGTACGCCAAAAGTCTGCGTAAGGATTTCTTTCAATGTCGCATCATCGCCAACTCCGCCTGTGATTACGAATGAAAAACGCGTTGAGTCAAGATAAAAGGGATAAGCCTCTTCTATTTTATAGTAATCCATCACTTCTGGACGGTCTTTTGTGTCTTGGTAGAGGTTGCAACACGGATTGCCTTCGTAAAGAATGTTCATTGCACGGCACAGAAGCTGGAACTCTGTCCCTCCACTTTTAAGCCGCCATTGGGTGCGGGTATCATAAGTTATTGCGTCACCAAGTGCTGGAACAATGTCCCCGTAAATGAACGCTACGGCAGCCGCAGAGATTGCTTCTTTGTAATCCTTTGCAGCACATAGAATTGTGATTGACGAAAAGGAATTTGTTGTCTCAGATTCAACTGAAAAATCACCTGAGATGTTGCCGTTCTCAGAGAAAGCTTCGAGCTGCCGCCGTATGTTTACGGCTATCGAGGCTGCCATTACAGTTGCTAGTCCTGGGGTATCCTCTGCAAAAAGCAATTCGCCTCCAGAAAGCATTATTATTATGCTTGCGAGCTGAGTGTTCTCGTTCCTCTTTACATAGACGGGAATCCCGTTCTGCAATTTGAACGAGCTCATCGTTTTTTTGTTTGTCTCAATAAATCGCTTTGCTGAATTAGAGATGTCGTCTGCGATTTTTTTGTCATCGGGAATTGCGCTTGCCCGTTTTTTTTTCATTAGATTCTTGTAAAAGCTTTGGTTGTACCAAGCTCCGTTTTTAGCGTTAACTGCCTCATATCCTGCATTTTTGAATTCCTTTGAATACTTGCTGTATGTCTTGCTGTCAACGAGGACAAAAATATATGGGGTTTCTTCCCTTATTTTTGATTGAAGGAATTCTGGAGTGAGTCTTCCAAAATTGCGGATTCGGTTAAAGAAAGTTTCTGTTGGAAAATTCTCATAGCGGGTCGCAAGCCAGCTAGATATAAGCTCCATCAACTGAGTTGAGCTGTCGCTGCTTAAATCGTAGGATTTCTCAAAGTTTTCTATCTCATATTGTAGTTTCTGCTGTGTAAAAGAATTGTCCTCTTGGAGCTTCTTTAAGAATGTGTCCATCTGGGTTACAGGCGAAACGTCATTCTTGCCAAGCAGGGACTGTATTATTAATCTTGACGAGTTTTTTTTCTGAGCTGAGGCTACGTTGATATATTCCGCGCCAAGGATTTTTAGGCTTGAATCACTTGTAAGGCTTGTCTTAAAAGCAGAATCGTTCTCATTCAGTACGGCTGCTGCAAGGTCGCATTCGTTTGTAGTGAAATTTGTGTACTGTATTACGACCTGTGTCAAATCTGCTGAAAAATCTTTGTCGTAGAGGACAAATTTGTGCGAGGTTCCAAATTCTTTGTCATAATTGCCTGATTTTATTTCCGGCCAGACTTTTTTTGCAAGCTCGCTTTCCTGTACTGGACGAGGAACCCTCTCTATGCCGCTGAAGCATCGTTCCGCAATAGATTGAGCGGTTGACGGCAGAAGGTTTCCGCTGATAAAAAGTGTTGAGTTTGACGGATTATAGAAATTTTTTGCTATCTCGTTGAGAATTGACCGTGCTTCTGCTACTGAATTTGAGGCGAACTGTGACGGAGAGGCTCCGCTTTCTGTTTTCCATGGAGAGGCTGGATATATGCGGGAATCTATTGCTGAGTTAATGAATCCTTCTGGGGATGCTGCGTAGTCAGCAATCTGCTTTTTCATTGCCGCAAGATTTTTTTTCAGTTCTGCGTCGCTGAGCTCAAGCGGCGAGAACAGCTCTATGAGTGAATTGATTGTTGTCTCAACGTCCGCTGGAGCAACGAATTTTACAATGTTTACTGTATCCGCTCCAAAATTAAGTCCTCGCAGGTTCGCATAAAGATTGAAAAATCCTGCGTTCAGCTCGTTTTGATTCACCGCGCCTGCGTTTATTCGCAGTTCTATGCGCACAAGGGCTGTCGATGTATCTTGCAAGAAATACATTTTCAACCCGTTCTCAAATGCGAACTCCCGCACGTCATCGGATGTAAAGGCAAAAACATTTGCTGTACGAAGCAAGCATGCAAAAAAGGCTATAAATCGTCTCATTCCTGTATTATAGAAAAAAAACACGGTTTAGAATACTGCCTTTACTTGCAGAAAACCGCCGTTGACATTGGTTGTAAGACTACGGAGCCGTTTTTGTTGTCTTTTACAGGCTTTGAGCAGAATGCAGAGGTGTATGAATAGCCCTCCGGAAGAGACACTTCTTGCTCTGTTTCTGAGATGTTATGGACGACAAACGCATTCTTTTCTTGGTGGCTCATTATCCATGTGCACAAGCTCTTGTTGCCTGTATCAAAGGCTGTTAGCTTGCCTTTGAACGCAGGACAGGCATTTCTGAATGCAACAAGCCGTTTGTAGTAGTTTAGCAGCGAGTTTTTGTCTTTTTCCTGTTGCTTTACGCCCTCTGTTTTTGCATTGTAAACAGAATCGTCGTCAGAAGCCCAAGTTGTCTGAAAATTTGGGATTTTTGCCTTCTTGCCGTCTTGCGTGTTGCTCCACAGAAACGGCGTTCGTTTTGATTCATCCCTTGCGCCGCTTTTCATTCCAAGCTCTTCGCCATAATAGATGAAAGGGATTCCTTGCGTTAAAATATACATTCCTGCAGCGACCTTCAATGGCTCTGCTCCGCCTTTTATGAGAGACGCTGCTCTGGCTTGGTCATGGTTCGTGAGAAACGGTGCGTCTATGAAATTCGGGTTAAAGGAACTGCAAGCTGTATAGTCATTTTCAAGCACGTGCGCAAGTTTGTTGTTTCCTGCGTTTTTTGTTGTCAGAATGTTCTGAATATAGGTGTCCCCAATGTCAAAGTGAAACACGGATTCAAGCCCAGTGAGAAACTGTGCCCTTATTCCTGATTTGTCCCAGACTTCGGCTACACAGTAGGATTCTGGACTTCGCTGTTTTACAAATTCTGAGATTTCTTTCCAGAAGCCAACAGAAGATTGGATTGAATCAGAAAATCCTTCTGGCATTTTAATCTTATCATATATGTGACCTGCTGCATCAAAACGAAAGCCCGATACTCCTTTGTCAATCCAGAATGCAAGAACCCGCTTTAGCTCTTCTCGTAGTTCCTTGCAATCTAGGTTGTAGTCAGGCATTCCGTCATAGAATTCCCCAGAATAATAGCTGCCGTTGCATTCGTTCCAGAGTGCGTGTCCCCAGATTTTTTGATTCAATCTGTGGGCAGCCTCGTCAGAAGAAAGCCATTTGTACCAGTTTCTGTGTGGGTCTGTCGGATTTTTTGAGGCAACGAACCATTCGTTGTGTACCGATGAATGGTTAAAAGTTATATCAAGCATGACGGCGATTCCTCGTTCGTGGCACTGAGAGACCAAATTCTCAAAGTCTTCCATGCTGCCGTATTCTGGATTCACGTCGTAATAATTATCAACATCGTATCCGTGGTAAGAATGAGACGGATATATAGGAAGTAACCAGATTCCTGAGATTCCTAGAGAGGAGAGATAGTCCAGATTTTGTGCGATTCCATTAAAATCCCCAATGCCGTCTCCGTTACTGTCTGCAAAGGAACGCACGAACAGGCTGTAGTATACGCCTTGCCGTGGGTTGAAGCCTTCATGTGCTTTTTTGCTTTGTGAAAATTTACAGGAACCAAAAAGCAGAGAATAAAGAAAAATTATTAATATTGAAAAATAAAGAAAAAATCGCTTGTTAGAAAATTTTATTTGCATAGCTTTATTATACCAGTAAATAAGCGGCTTAACAAAGAAAATCCCTTACAAAATAATTGCTTTGAAAAGTAGGAGGCAATATTTTGCGAGGCTTGCAACTGTGACGTAGATTATGTTAGAATCTGAAAACGTTTTCATATCAAATAGTATTTTATTTTCATTTCTAATTAAAAAACGAGACCCCAATAAATAAAAGTGTTTTAAATAAATAGTGTTGTTTGGAAACTTCAGTTTTCGAACAGGTCTAATTTTGTAAGCTTTTTATCTATAAATAAAAGCATGGGGGAAAAAAATGAAAGAAACTGTTGCATTGTCATGTAATTGCACAGTACCAAGTGAAGGAAAGTCTTTTAAGAGAACTGTACGTGGCTTTTCTCTTTTAGTGGCAACAGCAATCTTATTTTGTGTGTTTGCTTCTTGTAGCCAGCTGTTTGAGCCAGAGGAATCATCTTCTTCTTACGGTTCAATAACCTTGCAGCTGCCAGATAACAAACGCAGCCTTGCAAGCGAGCAGTGCTGCTACTATGAGGTCATATTCTCTTGTTCTGGTATTTCAACTGTTTTTATTCGCGGAAATCCTGGCGAGTTGCTTAGTTCTTCCGAGCTTCCAGAAGGATATTATGACGTTGAGATTTACGCATACGGTTATGATGGTAAGAAAATCGGGTACGGAAAAAAATCTGATGTCCGAGTAAGGGCTGGTGAAGTTTCATACATAACGTTGGGAATTTCTGAGATAAAAGATAATGGTAACGACTCATCTAATATCTCTTACGAAGGAACTGTCAGCTACAGCGTGCCAGGAGAATTCAGTTCTGTTCAGGCTGCTATTGATGCTTGTCCTACAGGCACTTTGACATGCACAATCAATGTGACTGGCACGATGGATGGTGTTATAACTCTTGCTGATTCTTCTATAAAAAATGTCATAATAAAAGGTTCTGGGGCTGAAAGCACGGTTCTAAAAAGGACTGACGCAATCGCGTCTGGCTCAATCGGCACTATAAACGTAACGGCTTCTGGAATATCTTTGACTTTGGAAGATTTGACTGTAGAGCAGAGAGGAATCTCGATAGAGTCAAACTCTCAGATTTACATGAATCAAGTTGTTGTAAAGAACTGCGGCACAGGAAATAACATCGGAGGCCTTTATGTTGGAAACGGTGCTACCCTGACAATGACAGACTGTAGGTTTGCTGGCAACCTCGCCCTTGACGGCGGTGCTCTGAAAAGCTTGAATTCTACAGTAAAAATGACTGATTGTACGTTTGAGAACAATACAGCGATTAATCAGGGCGGTGGTCTGGATGTTTGCGGTGGCAGCATAAGTATGAAAAACTGCGTGCTTAAGAACAACCATGCAGACGCTAACTCTGGTCATACGATTTTCCTTAATGGTGGTGGAACTGTTTTTATGACAGGATGCAGTATTACGCATCAAGCAGGAGATACTACCAGCAGAATCTTTGTTGACGGCGTTAACGGAGAGAATGGAACATTAATCAAAGACGGTTCTGTTCTGACTGGTGCAACTCCTATGGATAATTAACAGGGGCTGAATTTTCAGAACCTTCTGAGCGGGCACTCTGACAACTTTATTTTGTCGCACAGCTCTCCTATCCCTGTCGCGCTGAAGTAGTCCGAGAGCACTTGAGCCGTTACCCTTGCCTGTGGACCGATGCAGATTTCTTCAAACAGGTCTGAGTAACGTGCTCCAAGGTTCTCGCAGACTTTCCGTAAGTTCAGAATGTAGTATTTCTTTATATTTGTCTCCTCTACAAAAAAGTGAGGGGTTCCGAGATACTCATTTACGTTGTACGGAAGCGATACGAGCCGCCACTCTTTTTCGCTTATAAAAGACGGATGCTTGAATAGAGGCGAGCTTGTGATGAGCCTGTTGAATGTCTCATGTATTTTTTCAGCTGTCGGGGATTGTTCTGAGTTCTCGGCGGTTTCTTCGATTAGCTCTGCAAGTTCTTTTACTATGCCCAAATCATTGCAGTTGCCTGAATAATTTACCTTGCAGAGCGGGGCATGACCCGAAGCCCCAATCTTAGACAGAAGTTCTTTGTTGAATGCGATGCAAACGCCCATCCCGCCTTTTGCGTAACGTGCCCATTGTGCCGCATCGTCGGAATACTCGCTGAAGCAAGCGGCATAGCTTGAAAGATTGTTGAAGTCCTTTAGATTTTCAGCAAAAAGTTTTTCCATGCAGTTGTAATGCTCTTTTTTAAGCCGAGATTTTACGGCAATTGACAGTTCCTTTATAAAGTACTGCATTTCCTGACTGTCATTCATTCTCCTAAGGTTCCAGAGCCAAATTTCACCGTTAGTAATAATTCCACGCATCGCGTTGAAGTCTGTATAGTGATAAAGCGTTTCTTGTTCGTTAGTTTTCGTTCGTTCCATATTTTTCTATTTTATTTCACTTTTTGCATGACCGCAAATATTATAAGAAAGAACTATTCCAATTCATACAAAAATTTGGTAGAATCTGTTTCTATCAATAAGAACGAGGTACGTTATGGACTTAAAAGGACGCAATTTTCTTACATTGAAGGATTTCAGTCCAGAAGAAATTACATGGTTGCTTGACCTTGCAGCAGAGTTGAAGGCAAAAAAGAAAATGGGGATACCTGTTGATTTTCACCGTGGAAAAAATATTGCCCTTATTTTTGAGAAGACAAGTACCCGAACCCGTTGTGCATTTGAAGTAGCCGCACATGATTTGGGCATCTGCACGACATATCTTGCAGAAGGTAGCCAGATAGGAAAAAAAGAAAGTATCGCTGATACAGCCCGCGTTCTTGGGCGTATGTTTGATGGAATTGAATACCGAGGTTTTGAGCAGACGCTTGTTGAGGACCTTGCAAAATATTCAGGCGTTGTCGTGTGGAACGGACTTACAAACGAATATCATCCTACGCAGATGCTTGCGGATATGCTTACAATTCGCGAGCATTTTGGAACGCTGAAAGGTCTTAAGCTGGTTTACTTCGGTGATGCACGGTATAACATCGGTAATTCCCTTTGTATAGCTTGCTCAAAGCTCGGCTTGAATTTAACTCTTTGTGCCCCTGCTAAATATTTTCCGTCATCAGCCCTTGTTGAGGAGTGCGGTAAATGGAATGAGGCGAGCGGCGGTTCAATCACTCTTGAGACCGACGTTTCAAAAGCAGCGAAAGACGCTGACGTAATCTATACAGATGTATGGGTCAGCATGGGCGAGCCAGATTCTATCTGGGCTGAGCGAATTGCTGACCTAAAGCCGTATCAGGTCAACGCAGATGTTATGAGCAAAGCAAAGCCTAATGCAATATTTATGCATGATTTGCCGTCATTCCACGATTTGAATACAAAAATCGGAAAGGAAATCGGCGAAAAATTCGGGCTTACAGCGATGGAAGTAACCGACGAAGTTTTTGAAAGCAAGCAGTCGGTTGTCTTTGACGAAGCCGAGAACCGTATGCATACGATAAAAGCTGTGATAGCCGCAACTCTCGGATTATAGTTATACTGGAAAAATTCTTTTGAAATCCCCGCTGGACTGTCAGCGGGGATTTTTTGTCTATCATAATACATGATATAATATTCCCATTATAGAATTTTAAAAGAATACAACAGTAGAACTTGCTTCTGTTCTATGCTAAAATACGCCCTATGTTTCGGTTTGTTGCATTTGTTAGGATTTTTTCGTATCAATTACTAGTTTCTGCACTATTGTCTTCAGCATTATTCTTGTCTTGTTCGCATGATGCAGGAGGCGGAGATGCCTCTGTTTTTGGCTCTGGAAGCGGATGGGGCTATGATAGTGCGATTTGTAGCGTAAATCCGCTCAAAGGCTTTGTGAGCTGGGGAGAGCCGTCAAAAAACGGCGAGATTTGTAGTCTTGAGTATGTGCCTGTGCCTTTTGATAAGATTGTTACGTCTGAATCTAATGCGAGCTGGAACTGGCGTTATCTTGAAAATGAGCTGAACGAGGCAAAAAGCCGCAGACATCAGGCGATTGTCCGCGTTGTAATTGACAACACAGGAGAAAGCCCGCAGCTGTGTCTTCCAGACTTTATAAAGTCAAAAATAACGATGTATCACTATAATTATGAAGCTAATGGCGATTCTCCTGATTACAATGATGAGGACTTGCTGAATCCGATTCTTGAATTTATTAGCGAGTTTGGACGCAGGTACGACGGCGACCCTCGCATTGCCTGCATTCAGACAGGCATCATCGGGCATTGGGGCGAGCAGCACATCTATTACTGCGAGAAGACTTCTGGCAACAATCAAGAGATAGCGGCTGACACTTACAAGAAAATCTTCAAGGCTTTTTCGGACAGCTTCAGTACGACGCAAATTTCTGCACGTACGGCGGAAAAACCAGGTGTCGCAAGTTACGACAAAATAGGCTTTTATCACGATGTTTTTTATGATGACGACGGAGACAAAGATTTTAGAAAACGATTCTAAAAAACAGCAAACCCAAGTGCTGTTTGGGCACGCCTTGCAACAACAATGATTACAGGCGAGTTTGCCCCTGCTCGTCAGCTTGCTTTTTTGAAGGACAGCGGAAATTTGGTCTCCCTTGCAAAATACAAGGCTCTTGCGAGTGAATTCCATGTAAGCTCCCTGTTGTGCAACAAGTCGTTCCACAATGACCTTGACAAAAACTGGCTCACATACACTTCTAGCCTGCTTGGTTACGATTTTAATATGTTGTCCGCGACTGCCTCTGCAAATGGTTCCAGTCTGAGCGTTTCTGTGAGAGTCAAAAATCAGGGAGTTGCGAAGTTCTTCTATAGATGGCCCGTTTATCTAGCCCTCTGCAAGAACGGCAACCTTGTTTCTGGTACAAAAACATCGACCGGCTGGGATATTACGACAATCGCTCCTGATGAGGAGAAAAGCTTTTCTTTCAGTAAAACTTTCTCAGGACTTTCTGGCTCTTATTCCGTGCTGTTAGGAATTCCCAATAAAATGGATGGCGGATACCCTGTGCAGTTCTCGAATACATCGCAGAACAAGGATGTGCAAGGCTGGATAACACTTGGTTCTGTATCATTTTGACGATAGATGATATAGTAGACTGCGAAAGGCAAAAAAATGAAAAAACATCTGAATATCAAGATTCTGTGGGAATTGTTCTCCACTTTTTTTTTTTTTTTTT
>CADCRJ010000391.1 GCA_902803735.1 uncultured Spirochaetaceae bacterium | reverse complement strand
TGTTTATGGGCCGGATGTTGACCGCGACTGGCATTCTCCGCTTTATGATTCTGTTCTTGAAGATTCTATCCGCAGACTGAACCCAAAGGCAGCACCCGGCGCAATTGACGAGGCACTTCTTAAACACCGACATTTTGAAAATGCTGAACTTAAAAAGAAAAATGCCCTTTTTATGGACTATCTGCAGAATGGTATTGAGGTAAGCTACCATCAAAATGGCGAAACTAAATCTGACTTAATCTATATTGCAGATTTTGAAAACGCTGGAAAGTCTGGCGACAAAAACTCTTATATTGTTACTAATCAGTGGACATTTATAGAAAACTCAAATAAGCGGCCGGATATTTTGCTTTTCCTAAATGGACTTCCAGTTTGTCTTTTTGAATTGAAATCTCCAAGCCGAGAGCAGACCGACGCAAGTGAAGCTGATTCCATGGGTGTTCCCGTCTGCTGTAGCAGACGGTCGGGCTATTCGCGGTTCCGCTATCGCTCCATTGCCTAAAGGCAACGGCTTCGCCGCCGCTACTATCCCTAACGCTTTTTAATCATCGTCCAAGTCATAATAGTCTTCATTATCTAAGCTTTTATCATTTTCTTTGCCAAGCATAAAACAAATCATATCATAAGCAGCAGATTGTTTTGCGGCAGATTTTGTGTATTCTTCGCCGATTCCTGCTTGGTTGTAACCATCCCAATCTTCGTATTCTTTGATAAAGCATTCGCATCGCCAAACTTGATTTCCATCGTCATCAGGTGAAACGGAGCAATTCAACTCAGGCTTTGAAATAAATTTCTTCAAATACAAAGTATTGAGTGTTTGAACTGCTGTCTCAGGAGTTGCCTTTTGCGCAATTTGTTCAATTTTGTATTTCTGCAGAAAATCGACAGCTTTTTTTGCCGCATCCATCTTTGCTGAGATTTCAGAATTTCCATTTCCCTCTATCGGTTTTGAATTCCAAGAATTCTGTAAATATAGTGAAAGTGTACATCTGAAAGGCTGGTTATTCCCATAATAATTCTGATAAACAGAAAATTTTGGTTCGGCAATTTCTAAATCATCGCAAACATCATAGAGCGTAGTTACAAAGTTTTCATTGAAATCCAACATTCCCCACATCGTCTTGCATGATTTTTCAATTTGTTTGAAATCCCAATTTGAATCAACGGCAACGGCTCCAATAATTGCCTCAAATAAATCACAGCGAACTTTCTCATTGCGACAGACTTCGTTTTTCTCATCGCTATTTCCAAGCAGAAGATAATCGTCCAAATCAAGCATATCTATACAATGTGCCAATGCAGACTTGTTCACATAGCTCGCACGGATTTTTGACAGTTCTGCTTCATTTTTCTTTGAATAAAAGAAATCGTCCGTGTTAGTTTGTGGAACGGTACTGTACGAATCATAGAGCCATTTTGTCATTACGGTATTTACAAGTTGGTCACCATACAGTTCAAGGATTTCATTATCTTCATAGCCGTCATGTTCTTGTGAAAATGACTTCCGAGTAAAAGCCTGCACAAGAAGTTTTGTGTGATAGCGGAATTGATATGAAATTTTTTCTTCAATTGTTTTTTGATTTTCTAATATGTAGTTAACATCATCAGTTGTCATAAAGACCTCCAAAAATAAATATGGAGGCACTGAAAAGTGTTCTTATATGCGAGAAAATATAACAACACTGTCCATCAATACAGATTCATTAAAACGAAGATAATGTGAAAAGTTCTTCAGCACAAGAAGCAATTCATCTATAACCATTTTAAAACACTGTGTTGGTTTAAGTGCCTTTTAAGACAAAATAATATAGAGGAAAGAGAATGTCAATATATAATTTGTTCATCTATGGTAAAAGAGCATATGCGCATTGAAGCTGCCTTCTTTGAATCTGTCCGCGTTCTTGTAATGCGTATTTTATATAATCCATCTGGCAAGAAATTCTCACTCAAAGAAATCAACGACCGCATAAATGAACTTCTCAAACAGTCTGTAAAATCTGATGGCGTTATAAATCTTTTCTCTGATGTTGGCGAAAAAGTA
>CADCRJ010000390.1 GCA_902803735.1 uncultured Spirochaetaceae bacterium | reverse complement strand
CTTCGTATTCCAGAATGTTTATCTCTTCCACGACACAATCGCAAACAATATCCGCTTTGGCGAGCCTAATGCCCCGATGGAGCGCGTAATCGAAGCCGCAAAAAAAGCCTGCTGCCACGAATTCATTTCAGCTCTTCCCAACGGCTACGACACAGTTATTGGCGAAGGAGGAGCAAGCCTGAGCGGCGGCGAAAAACAGCGAATCTCAATCGCACGCGCAATCATGAAAGACGCTCCGATTATCATTCTCGACGAAGCCACAGCCAACGTTGACCCTGAAAACGAGCGCGATTTGATGGAAGCCGTCCGCGAACTTACTCGCGAAAAAACGGTAATTATGATTGCACACCGCCTCAAAACAGTCCGCAACGCTGACCAGATTATCGTACTCGACAAAGGCAAAATCGCAGAGCAGGGAAAGCACGACGAGCTTATGAAAATGAACGGAATCTACGCCCGATTCATAGATTCACGAAAGAAAGCTGTCAGCTGGAAATTGTAAAAAAATAAAAAAGGGAGTTGACATAAAATAAAAGTTAGCATATAGTAACAAATGTAAGTTAGATGTATCTAACTGTTTATAGTACCTCTTGATGGAGCAAAGCGGTTTGACTGTTTCTAGCTTTGCTCCATCTTTTTTTGGGAGTTAAAAAATGGGGTTTGACGAAACTATTATTCAATGCGGGGCACCTACTCTCTGTGGTATAAAGCCCGCAAGCCTTTTTTCTATGGATGAAAAAATTTATTCATTAGGAGCGAAGAAACTTCGCGAATGGCTTCCAGTTTTTTCAAAGGATAAAAAATTTTTTGTTCCGCTAAAAAAAGCTGATGGGCGTTTATTATTTTTTGTTTATGACAAAAATCTTTTGGAACAAATATATGAGAACCCTAATCACCGAGAGTATCTTTTGTACAAATCCTATCCAGTAGACAAAGGTTTTTGGGCTGTTCTCGCTGAGCTTTTGCACAGACTTGTTTTTTCAAAAGATTTTCCGCACGAAGTTGGGCTGTTTTTGGGCTACCCTCTAGAAGATGTGATTGGTTTTGAAACTTTTGGGGCAGAAAGGTTCAAATACTTAGGCATTTGGAAAGTTTACGGGGACAAGGAAAATGCAATCCGAATGATGAATCATTATAAATCTTGCACAGAGACTTGTAGAAAATTGCTGTTGAGTGGGCTTTCAGTTCCTTTGGCAGCAAAAAAATATAAAAACGGAGGTTTTTAAATGAAAATATCTATAGTTTTCGCTTCAACAACAGGAAATACGGAACAGCTGGCAAAGGCTGCAGAAGAAGGTGCAAAAGCCTTGGGACATGATGTGTACTTCAATACTGCTGATTGTGCTGATTCAAGCGAGACACTCAGTGCCGAGCTGATTCTTCTTGGAAGTCCGGCAATGGGAGCCGAGCAGCTTGAAGACTCGATGGAAGAATTTTTCTCTGGTATAGAGAGCAATATAAGCGGTAAGAAAGTGGGATTGTTCGGCTCCTATGATTGGGGTGACGGACAATGGCTCAGAGATTGGAGTGACCGTGTGACAAATGCTGGTGCTACGCTCGTAGGGACTGTAAAAGCTCAGCTCTCGCCAGATAATGCGGCTTTGGAAGAAATGAAAAAGCTTGCTGGAAACTAAAAATCTGACTGCGAGTTTTCTGCTGATTATCTTTAAGAAAGCTCTTTTATTTATACTTGACAATTTTATCTAATAACTATATGCTAATTCTTGTTAGTAAAAACTAACAAGAAAGCTCTCTAGCCAAGAGGTTCTTTAGCAGACAAAGGTTGGTCATGTAATGCTCTAATAGACTGTTTATAAAAGTCTGCTGCTTTTATAAACAGTCTACAAACCCTCCTGAGTCTGCAATTTTTTTGGAGGTTTTACAAAATGTTGAATACAATTGCAATCAGCAATGTTATCGGGCGTGAAATCATCGACTCCCGCGGAAACCCGACTGTTGAAGTTGACGTAATCCTTGAAAACGGCGTGCTCGGTCGCGCGGCAGTTCCAAGTGGAGCTTCGACGGGCGAGAACGAGGCTCTGGAGCTTCGCGACGGCGATAAATCACGCTACGGCGGAAAGGGCGTGCTCAAAGCTGTGGACAACGTGAACAAAATCATCGCTCCAGCACTCAAAGGCGACAACGTTTTTGAGCAGCGTGCAATCGACATGAAAATGCTCGCACTCGACGGAACGCCAACAAAATCAAAACTCGGCGCAAATGCAATTCTTGGTGTTTCTCTTGCAACCGCTCAGGCAGCGGCAAAAGCGCTCAATATTCCTCTCTACCGCTACATTGGCGGCTCAAACGCACATGTTCTTCCTGTTCCAATGATGAACATCATTAACGGCGGTGCTCACTCAGACGCTCCGATCGCTTTCCTGGAATTCATGATTCGCCCTGTCGGTGCAAAATCAGAAAAAGAAGCCGTCCGTATGGGGGCAGAAGTTTTCCACGCACTT
>CADCRJ010000389.1 GCA_902803735.1 uncultured Spirochaetaceae bacterium | reverse complement strand
GTAATCGTCGTTGGAGGCGGAGACACAGGCAACGACTGCACAGGAACATGTGTCAGACTAGGCGCAAAATCCGTAGTTGCCCTTGAAATGCTTCCTAAGCCACCATTAGAGCGAGCAGCGAACAATCCTTGGCCACAGTGGCCACGCGTACTAAAAACTGATTACGGTCAGGAAGAATGTATTGAGAAATGGGGTGCAGACCCAAGACGGTTCCAGACAACCGTAAAAGAAATATTTACAAAAGATGGTGCTGTTTGCGGCGTAAAGACAGTTGAGGTAGAGTTCAAGACTGTTGACGGAGTAAAGAAACTTTGCGAGATAGAAGGAACTGAGCAGGAACTTCCTGCTGATTTAGTCCTTATTGCAGCTGGTTTCTTGGGTACAGAGGAATACACGGCAAAAGCATTTGGCGTTGAGCTGGGAGCTAGAAGCACAGTAAATACCGACTGCTGTTCATACAAAACAAATGCGGAGAAAATCTTCACCGCTGGCGATATGCACAGGGGTCAGTCCCTCGTTGTATGGGCAATAGCAGAAGGCAGAGCGTGCGCAAGGGAAATCGACAAGTACCTTATGGGCTACTCAAATCTGTAATACAAAACAAGGGGCTTATGCCCCTTGCCTTACCACATTCTAAATCAATCCAAAGTGACGGAATGCATTGTACAATCCATCCTCGTTAATATCGTCCGTCACGTAATCCGCGACTTCTTTCAGCGAGTCAGAAGCGTTGCCCATCGCAACCCCTACCCCGCTGTACTTGACCATTGCAATATCACCGGAAGAGTCTCCAAAAGCAAGCGAACAAGACCTGTCAAGCCCGTGCTTTTCAAGAAGAATCTTTATTCCGTCCGCCTTGCTCGCATTCGGAACAGTTATCTCACCCATTGAGAATTTGTCTCCAACTGTTGACCATTCGTTTACCAATGCAACGGCTCCAAAAGCATTACGCATCTCGTCAGTAAGTCCCTGAACAGTCAGAAAATTTATCTTGGCAATGTCTTTATAGTACAGCTCAGATTCCTTAATCATTGGGAACGCCCTTTTCATGCCCTCTACGTGCTCAGGTCCCTCCCGCTCCAAGAGCTGCGGATAAAAAGAGCCTGATGCGCACATAACACGCTGGCCCTCAAAGAAGAAACCTATCTTACGCTCCTCAAGCCAGTCTGAAGCCTGTTTTACAAGATTCTCGTCCATACAGACGTTGCGGAGAACTTCTCCGTGCTCCTCAACATAAAGACCGTTCGAGCAGACAAGACCGTCAAAACCTATATTAGTAATTGAATCGCCAATTTCAAGACGACACCGACCAGAATTTATAAAAACAAGATTTCCATTTTTGCGGGCTTTATGTATAGCCTCAATAGACGAATCAGGAATTTTTACAGAACCAATTGGTAAAAGGGTTCCATCAATATCAACAAAAGCAATTTTCATATTAGAAAGAATTTTATAAATTTTCAAAGTCCAAAGCAATATAAAATACAGAAAATTAGCGGTTTTACGACAGAATATCCATACTCAGTATTTTGACAACAGTTTATTTCATATATATAATGTAAAAATCTCCAAAATGTTCATTTTTACTAATAGTAATTAAATTACCATTTTTTACAGGAGTCTTTTTTATGCGGTTGAATTTTCGCAGTCTTCAATTCAAATTAATGCTGATGGTTCTAGCAATCGTTGTCCTTTCAAATGTGACCATCTCAATTGTGGCAAACAAGCTCTCAACAGGAACAGTAACAAAAACAGTTCAGGCTCTCATGGACGCAACTACAAACACAGCCGCAAGCAAAATAAAAGCATTTTCAGAGCAACAGTTCAGAATGCTTACGGCAATCTCAGAGATGGACTTCATAAAAGATGACAATACTTCCCTAGAGGAAAAATGCACAAGGCTACGGATGCTTAGAAAAATAAGCAGCGAATACGAGAACATCGCTTATTATGACTCCGACGGAAATTCTATCACAGCCCAAGGGGTTAAAATCCATATTCCAGACAGAAAGTATATACAGGAAGCTCTCAGGGGCAACGAATTTATGTCAGACCCGACGATAAGCCCCGTAAACAACGCACTTATGCTGCAATGCTCGGTTCCTGTCCATAACAAAAGCACACAGATTATAGGCGTACTCTGCGTAAACCTTTATGGCGACGCACTTTCAAATCATCTGTCAGACATCGAATTCGGCTCTAATTCACAGATAAAAGTAATAAGCCGCATAACAGGAAAAACTCTTGCCTCAAATAACATTGAGGACGTTTACAACGGCGAAAGTACAGAAAGCATTACAGATACAAAACTAAAAGAAATACTCTCGTCCCTTATTTCGGGTGATATTGGAGAAGACTACTACAAGGACACGTCAACAGGAACAAGAATGACAGTTGCTTACCGTCCAATTCCAGATTCGGACTGGTCAGTATACTGCGCCTGCCCATACAATGATTTTTTTGAAGACTTATCACGCATGGTCACAATAATGGGAATTATTCTCTTGATTGTCCTAATAATCTCATTCTTTGCACGCGGAACATTAGTCGCTATCTCCATTAAGCCGCTTAAAGTCCTAAAAAATGCGATAACAGAGATTGCGAGCGGAGACGCAGACCTTTCACGCAGAATTGGTATAAAATCCCAAGACGAAATCGGTGATGTAGTAAAAGGCTTCAACGAGTTTACAGGCAAGCTTCAGTCAATAATTGCACAAGTGAAAAATTCAAAAGACACACTTGGCATAGCAGGTAGCGACCTAGAGGCAAGCACATCGGACACAACCGCATCAATCACACAGATTCTTGCAAATATTGATTCCGTGCACGCACAGATAAACAGCCAGACAAACAGCGTACATCAGACAGCGGGAGCAGTAAACCAAATCGCCTCAAACATTGAGTCTTTGGAAAGCATGATTGAAAAACAAGGAAATGGTGTAAGCGAAGCCTCCGCAGCCGTAGAGCAAATGATGGGAAACATTCGCTCAGTATCTTCTTCCATGGAAAAAATGTCATCGTCATTTGAAGAATTGTCCCAGAGCGCAAAGAACGGCTCACAGCTCCAAACAGACGTTAACAGCAAAATCGAGCAAATCCGCGCACTCAGCGAGACATTGCAAGAAGCAAACACGGCGATTGCTGCAATCGCAGAGCAAACAAACCTTCTCGCAATGAACGCGGCAATCGAAGCAGCCCATGCAGGAGAAGCCGGCAAGGGATTCTCTGTAGTAGCGGACGAAATCCGTAAGCTTTCAGAGACATCGGCAATACAGTCAAGGACAATCGGCGAACAGCTTACGAACATTCAGAACTCAATCATAGACGTCGTAAATGCCTCGGAGCAGTCAAATGACGCGTTCGTCTCTGTGACAAACAAGATTGAAGAGACAGACCATCTTGTGCAACAAATGAAAGCTGCGATGGAAGAGCAGAACCAAGGCTCACAGCAAATAAATTCCGTACTCCACTCTATGAATGACAGCTCGCTAGAGGTTCGCAACGCAAGCAAGGAGATGCTTGAAGGCAACAAAGCAATCCTTGATGAAGTGCGTATATTGCAGGACGCTACAGACACTATGCAGAACAGCATGAAAGAAATGTCTGTAGGAGCAAGAACCATAAACGAAACTGGAGCCGCCCTAAAAAGCATCGCAGACCAAATGAAAACAGCAATCTCAGAAATCGGCTCACAAATAGACAAATTTACGGTGTAAAACACTCTGGCGAGGGTTATTCCTCGCCATTTTTGTATACGCTACAAGTTACGCTACAAAGTTTGAACAGTACGCAAAAACACGAATAACGGCAGACAAAGCAATGGTATACCAATAAACAACAGCATATAGAAGATAATCGCACGTATCAAATTTCTTCTTCTAGCAGCTTTTAGGGCATTGGCACGCTCTTCTTCGGTTTTGCATTCATTCAAAATTTTTATACTCTCATCTTTTGCTTTTTTGAGCATCCACAAAACTAATTTATAAACAACAACAGCAATTAGAATCGTAAAAATACTTACAAGGATTTTTATAATCAATTCAGTTTCTCCTAAAGATTCCGTTCTTCAATTTCTTTCTTTAATTTATCATACCTTTTATCATTTTGTTTATTCTGAACCAAACAAGTAACAATGTATCCTGCAATTCCCAGAACTAATGAAGCCCCACTCATTGCATAAAATGTTTTTTCTTTTTCTGGAATTGGAACACCCAAGCATACAAGTAAAATTCCTATTCCAGTTGTAACTAAATAAATAAGCCACGTATAAATGAAATAAGGAACATCTACTCCAGAATCTCTTGTAAATAAGAATCTAAAGGTTCCCATTAACGTGTAGAAAATAAGCATTCCGCCAATACAGTATATGTACATATCAACGCCTTTATTTCCACATGTTATTCCATGATAAATCATCCAGAAGATGACAATACCTGTTGCAAATGAAGCAACAAACGAAAAAATAATCAGAAGAATTGCAAGTATACCACTTCTAGCTCTATATCCCATTTTTTACCCCTAAACATTAAACATTTATTGATTCTGCATCTGTCTTAAAAACTGAAATTTCTTTTGTCATTCAATCACCTCCCAGTGACCGTTTTTATCTGCGCCCACTCGTTTGATGATTCCATGTTTCTGCAATTTTTTCATATTTCTATTCACAGTTTCACGAGCAAGAGACAACTCATTTGCGATTTCAGTCTGAGAAACAAACTGATTTTGTTCTATGACAGTGATTATATTTTGTTGTACCGCAGTTAGACTTACAGTGACTTTACTGTGACTTTCGTGTGATTTTTGAGTAATCTTTGCAGTATCGTTTACAGATATCTTTTTCACATACTCATCATAATCAATATGGGTATATCTGTTTTTAAGTTCGTTGTTTTCGCCTAAAATGAGGTTTCGGAAAAACCGTTCCAGATAAACAGGATTTTCTTCTATTCCTTCTTTAAGATTTTTGTAATTGGCACGCACAAGGGCATTTCTAAAATACCAGCTGTTTTGGGCAAAAATATCATTATCAACTTTGTAGCCCATTGATCGAAGATATTTAATTGTAAAAACGGCTGTGGTTCGGGTGTTACCTTCTCCAAATGCGTGAATCTGCCAGAG
>CADCRJ010000388.1 GCA_902803735.1 uncultured Spirochaetaceae bacterium | reverse complement strand
TAGAAGTCTGATTCATTTGTAATAGGAACCAGAGGCTCTTTTGGTATCGGAGGCAAGTTCGTATCGCTAAGCTCATTATCAACAACAACTTCTTCAAGAGAAGCGTAGCCTGACGACTGAACATCAGGGCGAGTTGTTCTTTTTATATTGAGTTCTTCTGTAATGTCTTCGACTTCATTTATGGAAAAATCAAATTCAATTACATTATTCTCATTTTCAAAAAAAGAGTCGTCAAGAGTAACTGAAAAACCTGCCCTAGGAGGCAGAATGATTCTCTTTTCCTCTTCATTGAGCGAAACGTCAGCATTTGATATTGATAACATTCCTTCTTGCTCAACTTCTGGAACTACAAGTTCATCAGGAGGATTTTCAAGTTCATCGTTTGTAAATCCGAACTCAGTTATATCCTTTTTGCTTTTTTCAATTAATTTGTTTTCGATAGCATAGGTTAGGGCATCATCCTTAAAAACAAGGTTATTTGAGTCACCTGTCTTAAGCGATTCTATAAGAAGAGACTGCTTGTCATTACTTACACCAAGCAGAGATGCCTTAATCGTGTTTGCACCACGTTTGTTTAACGCAGTGACGAATTCTGACAGCTTTCCGCCTTTCCAGTTGAAAGTAACAGTTTTTTCTGCTACTTGAAATGTATATTTTCCTTTTGGAACTTTAGAATTTTTCTCAAGCTCTTTGGATAGAAATCTGTCTGCTTTTGCTTCTTGGATTACGTCAATTTTAATAGAATCATAGGCAGCTTCACGACCTGCTTCGGCTGTGATAGCCCTTTCGTCTGAAGATGAGGCAAGCTTGTTGTTGAAAGGATTTTCAAAAGAATAAAGTGTTTTGGTGCTTTCCCGTAAGGAACTCATTTTTTGATTGATTCCTCGCCAAGCACTTTGCTGTTCTTTGTATCTATCAAGAGATTCCTGTTCTCTGTTGAGCGGAATTCTCTCCTTTTGCATCAAAGCTTCAATATAATCATTAGTCTTATATTTATCACTGACACCAGGAATTGAAATATCAGCCATATTTGTTCCCTTGTTTGATAAAATTAAACTAATTCATCAAACAAAAGTCCCATAGTTTTTCTGATGTTAGCTTTAATTTTTTGTACATCAGAAGAAGGAATTTGTTTAATTACTTTATTAGTTTTTGGATCAACAATTGAAACAACAATTTGATTCAATTCTTGATTTATATTGAATTCAACTTTATGACCAAGTACAATTTCTGAAACTTTTGCCATTTGCTCAAGATCTTCTTTTACTTGAGCCATATTATATGAAATTGTTTCTACGACTTGATCGATATCAGCTGTCAAAATAGGAGCCATTTCTTCTTCTGCTTTTGAAGCTGACTTTTCGTTGATATTAAAATTAGAGGCATCTGTTACTGGTAGTTGCCCCTTGGAAACTACAATGTCATTCATGGGAAATCCCCCTGAAATAAAAGGGGAAAAGAAGGGCGCTCCTCTTTTCCCCCACGTTATTTTAGTAAAAAGACGACATCCAGTTGTCTCTTAACTTTAAAACGATTTAGCGAAGCAATGCAAGTACGTTCTGTGACTGGCTGTTAGCCTGTGCGAGCATTGCTGTACCAGACTGTGTAAGAATCTGGTTCTTTGTGTACTCAACCATCTCAGATGCCATGTCTGTATCGCGGATGCGAGACTCAGCAGCCTGAAGGTTCTCAGCAGCAATAGCAACACCATTTGAAGCCATCTCAAAGCGGTTCTGGTAAGCACCGAGATCAGCACGCTGTTTTGAAACAGTCTGAAGTGCGCTGTCTACAGTTGCAATTGCCATGTTAGCAGCTTCTGGGCTAGAGATAGAGAGCTGTTCGTCAGATCCCTGTGCACCCTTGAGACCAAGAGCTGTAGCTGTCATTGTGCCGATATATACACGTGCATTCTGGTCAACATTAGCACCAATCTGGAACTGCATAACGCGTCCTGATACTGAATCTGAAGCGAATGCACCTGTAAGAGTATTCATTCCGTTGAACTGAGCCTGAGAAGCGATACGATCTACTTCTGCAACGAGCTGAGATACTTCAACCTGAATCTGCATACGGTCTTCATCGCTGTAGATGCCGTTTGATGACTGAACTGCGAGTTCACGAATTCTCTGAAGAATGTCTGTAGTTTCCTGCAAATATCCTTCTGTAGACTGAATGAAAGAAACACCGTTAGAG
>CADCRJ010000387.1 GCA_902803735.1 uncultured Spirochaetaceae bacterium | reverse complement strand
TGTCAGTGATTTCAGCCGCAGGAGTTCCTGCTCGAATGTTTTTTTCCCATTCAACGATTTTCTCAACAGCGGTCTTGATTCCCCAGTGAGGCTTCCAGCCCAAAACCGACTTTGACTTCGAGCAGTCGAGCTTAAGGAAGTTCGCCTCATGAGGTGCGTTCGCCTCGCTCACATTCTTCCAGGTTGCTCCTTCGCCCCATGAATCACAGAAAAGCGTTGCAAGCTCGCCGGTTGTCCCGCAGCTCTCGTCATCCGGCCCGAAGTTGTACGAACCTTCGAAAGCCTTGTTCTCATACTGTGCCTGTGCCAGAGTGAGGTAGCCGCAAAGACATTCAAGAACATGCTGATACGGTCGTGTGCTGTTCGGATTGCGAAGAATTATTTCTTTTCCGCCCTCAACGGCACGGATGCAGTCAGGAATAATTCTGTCCGTGGCGTAATCTCCACCGCCGATTACGTTTCCGCTTCGTGCGGTCGAGATTGAAAGATACTTCGTATTTACGAAGAAAGAATTTCTGTAGCTGTATGTAACCAGCTCCGAGCAAGACTTTGAGTTTGAGTCTGGGTCAAATCCGCAACGCTCCTCGTTCTCGCGGTAGCCCCAAGCCCATTCGCGGTTGAGGTAAACTTTGTCCGTGGTGATGTTTACAAATGATTTAACAGAATCACATGCACGAACAGCTTCAAGGATGTTCACCGTGCCCATTACATTGCTCTCATAAGTACCAACAGGATCTTTATATGAAGTTCTTACGATTGGCTGCGCCGCAAGATGAAGCACAATGTCAGGTTTCGTTTCTTTCATTGCATTTTTCAGTTTTTCGCCGTCACGGATATCGCCAATTATAGACTTAAGCTGAGTGGAAGTTTTTGATTGTTTAAAAAGACTTGGTTCTGTTGGTGGTTCAAGAGAGTAGCCTGTTACTTCCGCACCTGCAAGAATTAGAATGCGAGAAAGCCATGTTCCCTTAAAGCCTGTGTGTCCAGTGAGAAAAACTTTTTTATTTTTATAGAATGACAAATTCATCTATTTTTTCTCCGCCACATTCATCCAGCTTTCCCAGAAAGCACACGGAGCCTTATGCTCATGCCAGAGTTTTGTCAAATCCTGCTTATCTTTGAGCATATCCATAGGATGCCAGAATCCAGAATGTTTATAGGCATGGAGTTGTCCGTCTTTTGCAAGGTTCTGCAACGGAGCCCGTTCCCACATCATGTTGTCCGCGTTCTCGCCTATGTAATCCAAAGCCTTGTTCTCGCAAACGAAGAATCCGCCGTTAATCCATGCGTCACTCGGCTTCTCCTGAAACTGCGAAATCGTGCCGTCCGCCTGAATGTCGAGCGCACCGAAACGCCCCTCCGGCTGAACTGCCGTAAGCGTTACAAGTTTTCCAGATTTTGCATGTGAGTCGATAAGTTTTTCTATGTTGACATCAGAAACACCGTCACCATAAGTTAGCATGAACGGTTCGTTCCCAATATATTCCTTCGCTCTCTTTATTCTGCCAGCAGTGAGTGTCTCAAGTCCTGTGTAAAGCATTGTGACTCGCCACGGCTCGCTACGCATTTTATGAATCTGAACATCGTTTCCAGACAAATCAATTGTCATGTCCGAGTAGCGCGAATAATAATTGAGGAAATAATCCTTAATGACGTGCCCCTTATAGCCAGTGAGCACAATAAAATCGTTATGCCCGAAGTGGGAGTAAATCTTCATGATGTGCCAAAGAATCGGATAGCCACCGATTTCAACCATAGGCTTCGGTATGTATTGAGTCTCTTCGCCCAAGCGGGTTCCCATTCCGCCAGCCAGAATTAAAGTTTGCACAATAGCCTCTTTTCCTTATAAATTTACTATAAGCTTAAATGTCGCGTTTTTATTTTTGCGTATTTTACTTTTTGAAGCTCGACATTCGACCCCATAGTTTTAATTACAGTATTGCTAGAAAACAGAAAGCTCAAATTATCTTTTCTGGCAGAATATTCGGCATGGCATTAACTGCACTCTTTTTTAAGGAGTCCGTAGCTTTTGCATATCTTAGCGTACTGGACAAATCTGAATGTCCTAGAAGTTCGCTTATTGTACGTAATTCTGCTCCATGTTCCAGTGCAATTGTTGCCATAGTGTGTCTTGCTGTATGCCAGGATATATGCTCCAGTCCTGCTTTTAATCCCCATTTTTTTAAGTATTGGTCAGTATTTGTTTTTGTTTGTGCAAGTCTTGGAAAAACGAATTCATTTTCTTCTGTATTTTTTTCAGAATTCTGAATTATTAATAGAGCACTCTTATTCAAAGGAATGTATACTGCAGTTCCTGTTTTTTTCTGAATCTTGTGAATCCAGTAAGAACCATCGTCATGTATATGTATCATACTTCGTCTTAGAGACTTTAAATCTGAAATTCTCAAGCCTGTAAAACAAGAAAATAAAAATGCCAGCTTGACTTCAGCACCAAGCAATCCCGTGATTGGAATTTCTGCAAGTTTTCTTATATCAGTCACAGAAAGTGGCATTTTTCTGGATTTAGGCATTGGAATGTTCTTTACAAATTCTGCTGGACTTGATAAAAGCAATCTATCTCGTACTGCAAGACGCAGCTGATGTCTTAGCGTACTCGAATATAGACTTGCAGAGCTTTGTGAAAGACCTGTCTCACTGCAAAGCCAGACTTGAAAATCTGCAACCCATTGGCGTGTCAAAGCTTTAATAGCAACAGAACCGAACTTATACTGCTTAAGGTAATGCAGGCATCTACCAAGTGTGTAATTCT
>CADCRJ010000386.1 GCA_902803735.1 uncultured Spirochaetaceae bacterium | reverse complement strand
TACTTTATAAACAGTAAATATTACTTTTTAGGAGGAGCCAATGAAGAACATTAAAGCTTATATCATTAAACTTCTACTCGTAATAGCAGGAGCCTATAAATCCAATGCAATATAACAACAAACGAGGTTTTTAGTAAAAAGTTTTCTATCTTTTACAATAATTCTTTGATATAATATACATTTAGAGGAACTGTTTATGACTCAGCTTATCAAAATGAAAACTTTCTATATTCAACGGAAATTTCCAAAAAACACCGCCAAGCAGATTTACTCATATTTCGACATCCCTATTGACGAGGAATTACTTTGCGGAATATGGAATTCATCGATATTTAGGCATGGCTTTGTAATAACAAACCAAAGTCTTTACTGGTATTTCAAGACGAAGAATGGCATGAAAACCGGCAAGATTCAAAAAGAATCTGCTTCAAACATTCAATTTGAAATTTCTCCGTATATTTCATCCGAGAATTCAGTCGCAAGTCAGGCAAACTCTATCGCTGAAGAATGCTCAAAACTTGAAATCCGTTCGGACAAAGGAACAGAAGAATTTTACATAACGGGTCTGACGGAAGAAAAAGGCAGAACACTATGCGACATCCTTAAATTCGGATTCACTCAGAATGAACTTCCGCAAATCGACTTGGCAGGGCTTGTAAAAGAAATGCCACTCGTTTCGCTAAGAAACTTTACCGATAAGATTTTGAATTTAGGCGATGCCGCAGCAGAAAAAATCAGCACTTTCAAAGATTATCTTGCCAAAGGCATCTATGAAATCACGCACATAAAATTCGTAATAAAACAAAATGAAGAAGATTCAGAGGATTCAAAGCAAGAATCCGAAAACAAGCAGGATTTTGCAGAAAAGCTTGATTCACTGACAGGGTCAATGACGGACAGAAAAGTTGCTGAAACTGAAAACAAGCAAACTTCTTCAAAAGCTCGAGGACTCGCTTTCTCGCTGTTGATGAACTTCATTGATATTTGTGCCAGCCTGTTTTTTATTGCGGGAATTGTTGTGATTTTTAGACCAGAGTTACTAAAATCGTCATGTCTTCAACCAGACCAATTTAAAGTAATCGCAATCGCAATATATATACTTTCCAAAATTACAGTTGCTTTCTATTCAAAGAAAGTTTACAAAAAAATTCTACCTGTTATTTTAATCGTTGTTTCTATTTTGTCTTATTTCTTGTTTTCATATAGTTTTAACTTGAGCCAAAATTCAAACCAACCAAATGTTTTCTTGCCTTTTATTGTTACATCTTGCATTCTGGAACTTCTCTCATATTTCGCATTTGAATATTCATGCGGATATAGGTCAAGAACACTTTTCAAGAAAATTATAGTTATAATAATTCTAAGTTTTGCAATTTATGTCGCAGCAAAATTCGCTATATATGAACAAAAAAATGAGTTCTTAATAGCAGCTCGCATTTTTTGGATAGAACTTTATGATTTTTGTAGAACACTTAAATAAATAAACGACAAGGAGATTTTTCTATGAAAAAGACAATTTCTATTGTAAGCATAATGTCTCCGTTTGCTCAAATTATCAGTTTTCTGAGCTTCAAAGGCAAGGTGCAAAAAGTTGTATTTTCAGGGTATTGCTCCTTCATACAAGATTTTTCAAAAGCAGAAACAAAAAAACAACAACACCAAAAAGACAGACCAAAAAGCAAAGCACAATATTGAAAATCTTGCTGCGCCAATATGCTTTTCGAGATTCGTCAGAAGTTGCTTTTTCGCGGGCGAGCAAATCGCAAACTGAGTGCGGACAGGTCAGCATCAAGCCCAGAAAACAGCAAAAAAACAAAATAAAAACACCTCTTACAAAAAACTGGCTTGTGTAATTGTTGGTGTGAAGCTGTTTGTATTTGCAAACAACCAAATGCACAAAAAAGCCGAAAATCGAGCAGCCAAAGACTGTCCAGCCAATTTTGTTCAATGTGGAGGCTGTTTTTTCTATTTTGGTTTTGTCCATTGTTTTTAGTGCTCCTGTCCTACGCGAAAACCTGTCAATAATAATCTTCAACTTCTATGCCAAGCTCTTCAAACACAGGGGCAACTTTCTTAAAATTCTCAGCCATGATACTTGCTCTTTTTAGTGACTTGAACTGAGAAAGCTCTTCTTTTGAGACTTTCTTCAAGTCAAAGTATGAATCTTCGCCATCCCAGAGCGGACATATATTAAGATAAATATCGTCGCCAGCGTCCATATCAAGCTCAGTCACTTCATCTGCAAGACGGGCAGGAATCTCAAGCTTTTTGAACCAGTTTACAGCCTCTTTTATCGGCTCATAGCCTTCATCATCTATATCAATAGTGCGCCTTGAATATTCTTCAGCAAATTCGTGTATATCGAACAAAGGCTCAAGGACTTTTTTGTTGTACATAAGTTCCTGCACAATTGCAAGTTTGAAGTTGAAATTATCAAAATGAAGGATTTCCTCATCACACTTTTTAAGCTTGTATTTGTTTGTCTTTGGCTTAAGCGGGGCGTAGCATATTTCTACTACGCGGCTATCTTTTTTTGCATCTTCCAAAAATTCAGGAGCTTCCTTTTCCAGAACAGGAAAAAACTCTGGAAGGAATGTATATAGCGTAAAAACGCCCTGCCTCAAAGTACATGACGTCAAATGCTCGCATTTCATTTTGCATCTTCGGTACGGCTTTTTGCCGACGAGAATCTGACCAGAAAAAACATTCATTATTTTATTGAACTCACTAAAAAAGTACTCGCCTTTTTCCACAAAAAAAGCAAAAGCTTTATATTCATCCATACTATCATTCTGGTAGCCACGGATTCCAAGCTCTGGCCACAAAAAAGTTTGACGGCGTTCTGTTTTGCCGTCTATTTTACAGTCCCATTCGTAGCAGAACGGCTCGCCTAAAAAAGAATCCACCTCCTCTTTTTTGAACGGCGGGAAAAAGCGTCTCTCTCCAAACTGAATGGAGTCTTTATTCAAAATTACATCAAACTTGTCCATATATCATTCCTTTTT
>CADCRJ010000385.1 GCA_902803735.1 uncultured Spirochaetaceae bacterium | reverse complement strand
TAAGCGAATACTTGAAACTGGCAGCCACAAAGCAAAATTGCTGAAATGTGCTGACCGAATTTCCAACATGATTTCGCTCGGATTTGTTACCGACGAAAAGTTTATTGACCGCTATTGTGACGAGACTGAATATTACATCCTGCCGATTGCCCTTGAGGTTGACTTTGCGATGTATCAGGAGCTTATAAGCCTTATAATGACACGCCGCAGCTATTTGGAGAAGAGCGGTTATTTGCTCCGCAAAGAAGCCGAGAAAAAGCAGCCAAAATAGAAAAATGATATGTAAAATAAGCTTCTAAAATGTGATTTTTTTAGAGGTTTCCTGAAATTGTTCTGAAAAATACAAAAACGCCTCTTATTTGTTCAAAAAAAGCTTTATAACGCAAAACTCGCTTTAAAACAAATTTAATACAAAAAATTTATTAATATTTTTTTCTGTTTTTTTTATACTAATACGCATAAAATTTTAATAATTACGAACAAATCTGCTGCTGTTGTTCATCGGAGTTTTTATGTATTTTAAAAGTTTGAAAGCGAAGCTCATGCTTCTTCTTATCTTTATCATCATCGTTTCAAATGTCATTTTGGGGTATATTGCCTTTACTATGTCAAAATCCGCTCTTGAAAGGTCTGTGGAGAAAACCCTTACAACTATGTCTGAGAAAGTTGCAGCAGAGGTTACGACATTGAACGAGCGGGAATTCCATATGCTTGAAGCTCTTTCGAGCATGTCTGTTCTGCAGAGGGCTGATATTTCTCTTGAGGAGAAATCTGAAATCGTTCTCGGTGCTGCAAAGATTGATTCTCATTATCAGGACGTAACTTTTTGTGATGCAAATGGAATCAGTCTTATAGCTGATGGCAGACGCATAGATTTTTCTGACCGCGAATACTTTAGGCGGGCTATGAAGGGCGAGCGATATGTATCAGACCCTATACTGAGCAATGTGAACAACAAGCTTCTTATGTTTTATTCAGTGCCTGTTTATAATACAAGCAAAACAAAAGTAATCGGCGTAATTTGTACGGTTTTTCACGGAGACGTTCTTTCTGATTTGTGCAAGGACATTTATGTTGGCAAAGACAGCCATCCGTTCATCATCAATATGAAAAACGGAAAGACCGTTGGCGATGCTAATATAAAATATGTTGAGGCTGGTCAAGTTCTTAAAGATGACACGACTGGTGCGATGCGAGATGCAATCGTTGATGCTATGAGCGGAAATATTGCTTATAAGACGTTTTTTGAACCATATAGACAAAAAAACATGGTCGCAGCGTACCGTCCCGTTGGCAATGACTGTAACTGGGCTGTTTTCTGCATGGCTCCATACGGCGAGTATTTTGGCTTGATTTCAAAAATGTCTCTTTCAATGATTATTGTCCTTGTGGTCGTCCTTGTGATTGCGACAGTTCTAAGTGCGATGATTATCTCTATGAGCATAAAGCCTCTAAAATCAGTAGAGGTTTCTATCACGGAGATTGCGAGCGGTAACGCGGATCTTACAAAGCGAATTGAGGTTACTTCTAACGACGAGATTGGAAACGTTGTCAAAGGGTTCAATAAATTCACAGAGAAACTTCAGAGCATAATATCGAACGTAAAGAACTCTAATCAGAATTTGGGCGAGGTTGGCTCGGACATGAGTGCGAGCGTGAGCGATACCGCAAGCTCCATTACCGAGATTATCGCTAACATTGCGAGCGTTCACAAGCAGATTTCAAACCAGAATGCGAGCGTTCAGCAGACAGCAGGGGCTGTAAATGAGATTGATTCTAACATTGAGTCGCTTGAACGCATGATAGAGAGCCAGTCATCGGGCGTTGTGCAGGCTTCTGCCGCAGTTGAGCAGATGATTGGTAACATCAGCTCCGTGAACGTTTCCGTTGATAAAATGGCAGAGTCTTTTGCGGCTCTTGACGCACAGGCGAGAAACGGCTCTGAAAAGCAAAAGGACGTTAATGAGCGTATTGAGAAGATTGACCAGCTTTCTGATATGCTTCTTACAGCCAATAAAGCGATTGCTTCCATTGCTTCTCAGACAAACCTGCTTGCTATGAACGCTGCTATTGAGGCGGCTCACGCAGGCGAGGCAGGTAAGGGCTTCTCCGTCGTAGCGGATGAAATCAGAAAGCTTTCGGAGACATCATCCGTGCAGTCAAGGACTATTGGAGAGCAGCTTAATGTAATAAAAGATTCCATAAACGGCGTAGTCGAGGCTTCTGCCGATTCTAGTGCGGCATTTAGGGCTGTCGCTGATAAAATCAATGAGACAGACCAGATCGTGCGCCAGATAAAAGAAGCGATGACTGAGCAGACCGAAGGCTCAGCGCAGATTAGCGAGGCTCTTCACGCAATGAACGACAGCACTGCGGAGGTTCGCACGGCTTCTCACGAGATGTCTGTCGGCAACCACGCGATTCTTGAGGAAGTTCGCAATTTGCAGGATGCGACCAGCACGATGTTGCAGAGCATGGACGAGATGGCTATAGGAGCAAGAAAAATCAACGAGACAGGCTCTGCCCTCAACGGCATATCGGTAAAAATGAACGACTCGATTGTAGAGATAGGTTCCCAGATAGACCAGTTCAGGGTTTAGCTGTATGGTTCGTTAATTCAGCGTAGTATTTTTTTGACAAATGCGGATGGTATCATATATAATACTATAAATGAAAGAGACAATCGTAATTGATACAAATGTAATTCTTCCTGCGTTGCAAAGTAACAGAGGAAAATCATTTGAATTAATTTCAAAAATTGGAAATGGTATTTTTGATTTTGCAATATCTGTTCCTCTTATTTTGGAATATGAAGCAATATTAAAAAATCATTTAGATAGAAATATTTTTACTGATTCTGATATTGAGGATTTTATTAACTATCTTTGTCAAGTTGGAATTAAAACAAAAATATTTTATCTTTGGCGACCGTTTTTAAAAGATCCTTTTGATGACCATATCTTGGAAGTAACAATTCATTCTGACGCAGATACAATTGTTACTTTTAACAAGAAAGATTTTTATGAAGCCGAAAATCTTGGAATAAAGATTCTGACTCCTAAAGAATTTTGGGAAAAACTGGAGGAAAATTAGTTATGGGAAATTTAACGTTAAGAATGCCTGATTCTTATCATTTTGCTATAAAGAAAATTGTTGCAAAAGATAATATCTCGATAAATCAATTTATTGTCTCCGCCGTTGCAGAAAAAATAGCTTCGCTTGAGACTCAGCAATATCTGGAACAAAGGGCAGAAAAAGCTTCAAAAGAAAAATTCATTAAGGTTTTGTCAAAGGTTCCAGATACGGAGCCTTTGGATTTTGACAAGTAATTTGCTGAAATTTTTCTCAAAAATTGAATAATATTTTTTTTTGAAATTTGTTATTTTTTATATTGACAAGTAAAATTGTTCACAGTAGGATATTAATATCTTTTTTAACAAGGAGAAATAAATGAAAAAGATTGCTATCGCAGCTCTTGCTGCTCTCGCACTTGCTACAACAGCATGTACAACTATCGTTCCTGTTCACTCAGATGCAGGTGCTTCTGCTAACGCTAAAGTTGGTGAAGCTTCAGGAAACTTCCTCTTCGGATATCTTCCATTGACATCTGCTGACATCAGCATTGCTACTGCTGCTAAAAACGGTGGTGTTACACGCATCGCTACAGTTGACAGCAAAACATACTCTCTCTTGGGTATTTGGGTTGTTCGCACAACAATCGTAACAGGTGAGTAATTTAATTAGTTATTAGCCTTGATAAAAGACATCGGAAGCTTTGCTTCTGATGTCTTTCTTTTTTTATGGAAAATATATTAAATTATGAAAAAATATTGCTTTATCTTTCTTCTTTTTGTGGGGACTTTTTTTATGTCTTGTGAAAAACTTACTCCCGACGTAGCGGGAACATGGAAAACATCCGTAAAATTCAAAACAGAAATTCCTGGTGATATGAATGATATGACGTCTGCTAGTGTCGGACATTTCTATACAGTTCAGAGTTCAGAGTACGTATTTTCAAATACTGATGATACGTATAAGGCTACTGTAAAAACTCAGTATGACAGCTGTGAATTTTTGCTCGGAACGCCTCCAGAAGGCTTTAACGTTGACGATTTGCCAGCTGCCCTTAATCATACTGCAAAAATTGAGGGCACTTATCATGTTGGAAACGGCTCTATAGAGCTTGCTCCTTACTCAATTTCATTCGACGACAGCGATGAGGCAATTGATTTTGAGGAGTATGCGGCTCAGGCACCTACAGCGGCGGCTTATGCTGGCACTATGCCATTGTCTGCGAATGAAGATGGAACTATTTCAATAGGAAACATTAAATTTACAAGGCAGGACTAAGCGGTTGACGGGAGTCGGACCCGCGTCTCGGGCTTGGGAAGCCCGGATAATAGCCGTTATATGACAACCGCATATATTTCTACTATACCGATATAGATTAAATTTTGCAACTGCAAAAAAACTGACTGTTGGCAGGTTTTGCCGATAGTCAGTTTTTTTGTAACTTACAGGCTTATTTTTTTAGCAAGGCTGCGAACGGGTTGTATGTCTCGCCATCGTCGTCAGCTGCGTGTCCTTTGAAGTACTCATCCGCACTGTTGTCCTGCTCGTTGCTTGTAGCAGGTTTGAGCGAGAGACGCTTCTCTTCTTGGTCGATTTTTTCAACGATTACGTCAAAAGCCTCTCCAACTTTGTATTTTTTGCTCAGGTTTGTCTTGTCGTTGACATCCTGCAAAGCCGAGATGTGAACCAATCCGTCAACTCCAGGCGCAATGTTTACAAAGAGTCCGAATGCTGCGATTCTTGCGATTGAGCCTGAAATCTTGGTTCCAACTGGGAACTTGTCTGCAACGCTGCTCCATGGATCCTGCTCCAGCTCTTTCATGCTGAGAGACACTTTTGAGCGGTCTCCGTTCCATTCAGCTTTGATGATTTTTGCTTCAATCTGCTGTCCTTCTGAGAGAACGCTCGCGATGTCGCTCACTCTGGTGTGGCTTATCTCTGAGATTGGGAGCAAAGCCTGAAAACCGTTTATGTCGATGAATGCACCGTAGCTCTGGAGCGATTTTACTGTTCCTTTTACTACAGCACCAACTTTAAGCTCTTTTGAGAGAGAATTGATTTTCTCATTTGCTTCGTTTTCAAGAACCTTGCGGTTTGAGAGAACGATGTTCTTGCCGTCATTCTTGTATTCTGTGATTACGAAAGTTGCGTTCTTGCCGATGTATTCTGCTGGCTCTGCTCTGTTCTTGTAGCCCATCTGCGAGTAAGGGCAGAAAGCGCGTGTCGTTCCGATCTTTACCTCAAAACCGCCTTTTATTTCCTGCTCAACGCGTCCTTCTACGGGAAGCCCTGAATGGAACGCGCTTTCAAGCATCTGCTTTCCGGCTTTATCTCCTGCAAGGCGTGTCGTAAAATGCAATTCGTCACGGTTTGCAGACATATAATACACTTTTATCTTATCGCCTTCGTGTACTGTGAGGTTTCCATCTTTGTCAACAAACTCGGCTTTGTCTACAAAGCCCTCACTCTTTAATCCAACATCGATAAATACTGTGTCATTTGAAATCTGTACGACAGTTGTCTCAAATTCCTGACCAACTTCAAAACCTTTCATTAAAAACTCCAATAACAGGCTCCGCAGAGCGTGCGTTAATCTTTTCTTTTTTTTTGGTTATTATACAAAAAGGCAAGAGTTTAATGAAGTAGAGCGGACTTATTTTGATATGCCGACAAACGCAAAACAGGCTACCAGCAAGAACCGCCCCTAAAGCCACGGTTGTGCGAAATTGGAAATTGGTCTCGCTTCGCTCGCCCGCACAAAGTGGCTTTTGGGGCGAACCTTGCTTCCCGCCTGTTTTGCGTTTGTCTATAAATTTTATGATAAACTCAGCCAAAAACGCCTGTAATCAGGTTGTGCGCAACAGAACCCGGCGGCGGAATGTTCGGCAGCTTGTCCTTGTGGAACCAGCCCGCCTCTCGGATTTCTTCTGGCTGCACCGTGATTTCGCCGCTTTCGTATTCGGCCCTGAACGCGAGCATAAGCTGGTCAGGGAACGGCCATGCCTGGCTTGCGACATACCGCAAGTTCTTGATTTTTATGCCTGTTTCCTCAAAAACTTCCCTATGAACGGCATCCTCAATGGTCTCGCCAATCTCGACGAATCCAGCGAGTGTTGTCCATACGTCTGTGTTGCGTTTTGCATGGTTTGCAAGCAGGTACTCGTCACCCTTGTTCACGAGCACGATTATTGCTGGCTCTATTTGCGGAAAAAACTGATGCCCGCACTGAATGCATGTTCTTGCCGTTGCCGTTTGGTCTTCCTGCAAGACTCCGCCGCATACGGAACAAAAACGCTTTTTTGCGCGGAAGTTGAGCAATCCCAATGCACGGGCAGAAAGTGCTGCGTAATGCTTTTTGTCGTTATCCTGCTGCATTATGTGAAAAAACTTCCTCAGAGGGATGTCCTCAAGTCCTGCTGGGTTTGGACTGTCGCTTTCCAGTAGGATAGCTGAGTAATCGAACTCTTTTTCTGTAAACCAGTCGGAGGCTGCGTTTAGCTCAATACATCGCCTCATTTTTGTTTCGTCGGGTAGCTCTCCATTTTGCAAAAGAATGGATTTTTCCCTGAAAATAAAATGAGTCTTACAAAAAATATCAGTTTGATTAGGAATTAAAGGCATATTTTCATTTTACCACACTATTTAAAAGTTTGAAAAAAATACTATTGTTTTTTTTGTTATTAGGGCGAATGTCGAGTTTTGATTGGAAACTCAGAAAGCAACGGAAGCGGGGTTCCACGCCCGAAAAAAAATCTGCACAAGCGAAGCGCGGAAG
>CADCRJ010000384.1 GCA_902803735.1 uncultured Spirochaetaceae bacterium | reverse complement strand
ATTCCGTCGATTGTTACGATTTCGCCTTCTTCCACCACGCCGATGTATTCGCCGTATTTTAGCGCACCGATTTTTTCTGCGCTCAAGCTCGGCGATTTTCTGACGTTCAGCCCCTCGCGCGAATTGACGTACATTCCGCGATATTCTTGGGCAAAACCAAAGAGCGCGAAAAACAAAGTTAGCAAGATAAAAAAAATCTTTTTCATAAAGTTCCCCAAAATTTCAGCTTATTTCTTGTGCTTGTATTTTTTTGCAAGCTTTTCCTGAGCATCTCGATAATCACCAGTATAAAGAATTACATCAGAAGCCTTAATCCAGCCCTGAGCTTTGTCTTTCCATACCCTCTGGCTGTCCTCCTCATCATCAAACTGAATTGAATGAACATAATAATAATCGTCCTTCCAACGCTCGCTGACCATTTTCGAGCTTACGTAAAGAGGCTCGTCGCCAAGCTCATGCAAAACCTTGCCTTCTGGCACATCGTACACTTTAAGCTTTTCGCCGTGATAATTCGTCTGCCCGTAGTCGCCGACGTACGTTCTGTATGTCGAATCAAGTTCCTTGCGGTTGTATTTTGTGACGACGGAGACGGGGTCAGGGTATTTATCAGACGGCACGAACGGCAGCTCGACATTCCTGAACGTGTGCTTCTCGATGTTCTCACGCTGGTAAAATCTGTAAAAAACGAATTCGTTCAGCCTGTAAAACTTACGTCCCATAGTGCTGTTAAAGTGCGACACGAGCGAGCCGTGAGAAGACCAATATCGGACTGTCGGACCGAATATTTCGGAGTCCTCGTCGTATAGCAAAAGCGTTTCGTTTTTATGCACGCCCAGCTCCTCAAAAGGAATTTCCTTCATTTCAAACGGCTCCCTGCTGAATAATCCGACTCCTTTGAACGTTCCTGTGAGCGTGCATTTTTTCTTGTCGTAGGTGAACATCTGAGTACACCATTGATTGGCTTTCGGCAAAACGATTGTTTTTGTAAACGGGATATATTTGTAAGTTCCAAAGCTGTCCTCAGAATCCCCTCCCCTAAGGTTTCCGCTACCAAGGAAACGCCAGCTGAGCGCATATTCCCCATTGTCGTAGAAAATCAGCGTGAACTGGCTTGGCACCCAGCCGCCCTCAATCTCGCCACGGAACACTTTACCCGAAAGTTTGTTAGGCTTTACGGTGAACGTTTTCCTGTATTTACCACTCTTTCCAACAAGCCGATTTCCGCGCACCTGAAACACATTTTTGTTGCCGTTAGCGTCCGTGCATTTTACCTTGTCGCCGTCCACCTCGTACCGGTAGAGAACATCATCGCTGAGACAAAACAGCTTTCCAGAGCCTTCCACTTCATACACAAAACCATCGTCGGAAAAATAAAGCCTGTCGGAAAAACCTTTGGAAAACACGCAGTTAGCCACCTTTCCAGAGCCTTTAAAAAAACTTGGAAAGCTCGGTAAACTCGGAAGGGCTGCCGAAAGCGACGAATTGTACAAAATGTACACAATCAGAACTGGCGGAACAACTGTATCAAAGACACGCCTGGCAAGAGGGCGTTTTTTAGCAGGTTTCTTTAGGATTTTTCTGACTGCCCATATCGAAAGCTTTATCAAAAACTTTACAAGCAGTAGAAAAAGTATCAAAACAACAACAAATATTTTCATTTTACTTTCCCAAGCCGTGCTCGTGCTCCCATTTCTGAATCTCAGACTTGCAGCTAAGATTATCGCTCCAACTCACAGTAATATTCCATTCTTTATCAAAATCCACATACTTGAGCCAAAAACAATCATCAAAGCTGCTTGTGAAACGGTCAGTCCAAATGCCGACTTCCTGAATGTAAATGCGCTTAAAGCCGTCAGGAGCATTCTCGTCGCCGTAATCCCAAAACTTCTTAGAGCCTTTGATTGCCAGCCGATAGCCGCCGCCCATTGGAACGTCCTTGAACTCCGTTTCAAAAAGCCCAGACGTTTTCATTCGGTCATAGTTCTGCAAAAAATATGCAAGCACCTCGCGCGCTTTTTTATCTTCACCGTCGCACAAAAGGTCTTCCCAAGCAATTTCTTGAACAAATTCAGATTCTTTAAAAAACGCATTTTTTTCGTTTTCTCGGTCGTGATAATCTATAATACTTTCTTCTCCATGAAAACAACCGTCTTTCTCGTACCAAAAGCCCCAAGTGTTCTTGTACGGAGGTTGTTCTCTGCGCTCAAAATGCCTGTCCACACGATACGCTTTGCCTTCGTTGGTCTTCCGCGCAGAAATATCATCACCTTGCCAATGGATTTTATCCCATTTTTCCTCTTCTTCTGCGTTTTTTATTTTCTGAAAGTTTGTTGTAACAGCTGTCGAAATATCCAAGCTGTAATATTCAGGCACGTCCAGAGCATTCAGATATTTCAAGAACTTCGCCGCAGCCTTGTCCGCAGTCTTTGCATCCGCCCAGCTCTCACCAAAAATCCCTCCTCTCTGCCACTTTCCCTTAGAGTCGCGGTAGTCACGCACGCCCGATGCGCACCCCGCCACCAAAAACGACAGCGTCAAAATCGCCTTAACTTTTAGCCCACGCTTGAAATTTGGCTTTTGCTCTCGCCCGCGAATTTTCCGCACCGCGCCCGCCACAAGCGAACCGATGAGAATCAAAAGCATAATCACAAAAGCCAAAACCAACAAAATAAAAATCATAAATTTCTCCTATCTTGTATTATTATCGGGCTTTTACAGTTAACTCGACCTTTTACAAACTTAATAAAGATTCCCTGCGACGAGCTCAAGAAAAAAATTCAAAAAACATCACTGTTTTTGCCAAACAAACAGATTGCCATCTTCCCAACGCGAAATTCTATGTTCACCGTAACCAACATATTCATCATCTTCCCACCAAAAATCAAAAACCTTGTTTTGCTCCTTGTCCCAATATTTCAATTCAATATTTTTCTCAACCTTGCCCGACTTTTTGTTCTCATACCCTTCGATACTCAAAATCTCAATATTCCCAAAAGCTGCCGAAAGCTCTTCGCCAGCGGCACTCTTAGACCAAAATCTGATAATATCCAAGCCCAAATGTTGAATATTAGAAGAAATGTCTAAATAAAAACAATTTTTCTCTTTTAGACTCTGATAGTTTTCAGCAAAACACAAAAGGATTTCCTTTGCTCTTTGCGCTTCTTTGTCGCAAGGCAGTTCCTCCCACGCGATTTTTTGCTCAATCATTTTTTCGCTCAAAATATTTTCTGATGTAGCACCGTTTTCCAGTTTCACATCTTCATAAAAACTTTCTCTGCCGTAAAAACAGCCATCTTTTTCATACCAGAATCCCTGCGTGTTCTTGTAAGTCGGAGAGTCTGGCTCTTCATAAAGAGCTTTCACAAGATAACCCTTGTTTTTTTCATTCTTCCACGCATAAATGCAGTCATATTTATGGTCTGAGAGTTTTGCAGAAACTTCATAATGATAATTTTCCAAAGTTGCCGTTTTCAAATATTCAGTAAATTTTTTTTGACTACACAGATGCAAGTATATTCCCTTTTTCAGCTTGTCCATATCGCCGCCGCACATATAATAAGTTGCCCCGTAAGTCGCCATAATCAAATCAAACGTAAGTGCAATTTTGCCCAAAAACTTTTTTATTTTTCCAGCGCAAAATCAAAATCTTCTTTTATATCAGTCGACTTCTCAGTTTTATAAGCTTCTGAATACTCTTTGAGCTTGTCCGAAAGCACGTAAGCAGTTTTTACTCTATTGCCTGAGTTTAAAGCAAAATACTGAATTTCTGTAAAACTGTGCCTTGCGTGCTCAACCGTTTTTCCCGCAACGACAGGCCAATCTTCGAGAATTAGCTCTCCTGAAAACGCAGAAATTCTCGGTTTTTGAAAAAGCGTTGTGGTTTGTGCAACAGAACAAAGATTTTCACCAAATGCCAAAAATTCCTTTCTCACAAAATATTTTTTATTATCAAAAGTCACTTTGTAAAAAGGAATATCATAATATGTCCTCTTGTATCGAGTAACCAAAGTGAAAAACTCAGGCTCTGTGCTTTCAACCTCAACAAAAGCCACTGCTTCAACCTGCCGCTCACACTCCACACAGCCGTCGTCTTTTTCCGTGTAAAGCTGATTTCCCCCTGGGCAAAACAGAACGCCACTCGTTTGGGCAAAAGCACAAGCCGACAGAAACAGCAAAAAAGCAAAAGTCGCTTTTTTCATTTTGCACCTCCCAAAAACTCATCTTCTTTGCTCTTTTCATTTTTTTGAGCTTGTTGCAAATTCTCTAAAGCCGACCAAACTTCTGGAGCAAGTTCTTCTTTTTCAGCAAATTTCTTGATTTTGTCAGTCAGATAAGAAATATACTCGATTGGGTCTGTGGGCTTTAGAGCGTTAATCAAATTCAAAATGACTTCATCACGAACCAGCCAAGAATTCCGCTTTTTCATATTTTGAAACACCAGCTCGATTTCTATCATCTCCTCGTCGTCTGAGAGCGCATCTCGTTTGAGATACACCTCAGTCTTGAACGGAGCGTCATAATACACGCATTTGCAAAACTTATCGTACTTGTCGCCACCGTCCGCCAAAGCCACCAAAGTACCTTTCTCCACAACTTTTGAAGAAATCATATAATCTTCTGGCTCAGCATACACAAAAGTATTTTCTTTTACCAAAAATAGTTTTTGCGAATTTTTACCAGAAATAAAATCAGCTCGAACCCAAAAACTGTCTTCTTCGTATTTGACATGCACAAAATCGAAAAACATTTTAGCTTTTTGATTGGCGATGAGATGCTGAGCCAATTTTTGTTCAATCGAACCGTCGTCATTGAGATAAATCCAAACCGAATCGCCAAGTTCAGACAGTTTTGCGTAATGCATTTTGCCGTCTTCGACTTCATAATACAAACCCACTTCATCGCGAATGAACTGCGTTTGAGAAAAACGCTGTTTTTTCGGCTCTAAGGTTCTCTGTTCATTTTCAGAAAGTTCAGCTACAGGAACGGGGCTTTTATCAGCAACGACGGAAGGGTCTATTTTTTCAGAGTTTTTTGATTCATTCTTACAAGAAAAAAGCACCGAAGAAACAACTAAAAGAAAAAGCAAGACTTTTTTCATATTTGTAAAACCTCAATAAGCTTTTATAACGGCAAAACCATGCCTTCTTTATTCTCTTTAAATCCAATTGCCTTATAAAGCGGATACCCGTCAGTAGTCGCATCAAGGCTTATCTCCGTGCAACCTTTTGCTCTTGCCTCTTCAACAAGCATTAAAATCATTTTTCTTGCAATTCCCTGCCGACGGTAGGACTTATTAACATAAACGTTCATCAAATGGGCACGCTTTCCAGTAGGATGGCTGAATGTTGGCATAATATTAATGTAACTTATTGAAGCACAACCAATTACATTTTCTTCATCTTTTGCAATCACAGAAGTTTGATTTCCATTCAAGAAATATTCACGGGAAGAATTTATGAAGGACTCATCAAATTCGTAGTCTGCGCTCAAATCATTCACAATTCTGAGCATCTCAAGACGAACAGACATTAAGTCCGCTATATTTGTATAATCAGTTTTTTTAAATTCAATCATAAAATTCTTTCTCTCCAATTTCCAGACGGGATTTTTTAGCGGACGTCAATTGTATATGTTATAAAACGCTCTTTACCAAGGATGTCAGAGATTACGATGGTTATTTCGTCTTTTCCTCTTGGAATTGTTATCTCACCGAGCAGCTGGCGATTATCATCTGGATAAACAGACTCAACAGGATAAAATTTCTTTCCTTTCAAGCAAAGTTTTCCATTCTTCTCGACAATCGTATCATAAGAAATTGACTCGACCGAAGCTCCGTTTATGAACACATCGGTCTTATATGGAACGGCAGTATCCTGTCTTTCTTTGTAAAGCGAATAAACACCAGACGTAAGAGTTTTCTGAGTTCCTAAATTAAACGATGTGCCAGCCCTACTCACAGCCGTAACATTTTTTATGGACAAATCAAGCTCATTACCAATACGAGGCATTAGAACACGAGGATTTATAAAATTGCAGTTCTTTGTGTCAACAACCTGAAATTCAAGGCAGCCCTCGCCCTCTTGCCATCCAGAAGTGCCTACATTGCCCAATGTCATTCCACTAGCAACGGAATCTGTTTTCAAAAGCTCGTCAACATTAGAGCCGTCAAGATTTGCGTAAACAGTAAGCATATTGTCATCATGGCTTAGAATAACAGCATTTCCAAGGGTGCTCTCAAAAAAGTCGCCCTCGCTGTGCTCGCTTATAACAGCAAGAATTCGCCCTGAATTGCAGGATTTTACCAAGCCGCTTTCAGAGAAAATCAATGAAGAAGAAATAGTGTTTCCTCTGAGCTGTCCAAAATACGAATAAAACGAATCAGACAAGATTTCTTTCTGAGGCCAGTCAAAAGCTGACAAAATCAAAGACGAAAGACAAAAAAAAGATGTCGCCAATATTTTCTTCATACCCCTCTCCTAGCGATGATGAATATCGATTCGTGATATTTTTGAGTCACGTCCCACAAACAGGGAATTCCCTTTTACACCGATAAAAGCAGACTCCGCATTAAATGAGAAAGTTCCCGCAAACACGGCGAAAGGTTCTATCACAGAGACGGAATAAGTTCCGTCCTTTTTGCTAAGTACAAAAATCGTACCGTCCGAGTCAGATTCCTTAATAGAAATAATCGAGCCTGAAACAGGAATTTCTGCACTGCGAAGCGACTTGCAATCTACAACGCCAAGCTTTTCTTTGCATCCAAAATAAACGAAGTTTTCGTTTTTGCTGAATTTTACCAAAACTTGCCCATTTACAGGAGTTTCCAAGAATTTGTGAAAAATAACAGACGTGTGACCATCAATTTTTTTTGCAATTATAAAACGCTGCTCATTCTGGCCTGAGACCGAAGCTATGTAGTTTCCTGAGTCAGATATTCCAACACCAAGGATTACAGGAAACTCGCTGCCACCAGGAGTAAAACGCTGGTCTACCTGTCCGTCTGGCGTAAATGAAACGATGACACCATCAGCAAACCCAGCAACAGTACCGTCCAAAGAAGAAGAAAATGCCGTGATAGGAGCAAAATACTCATAATCCCAATTGATTTCTCCTGTCTCGCCCAAGCTTGCAAAAGAAGAGCCGCCTGGCAAAAACAAGAACCGCCTGTTACCGTCAAAGAAAGGAAAACCACTATTTGCTATCTCGCCAATTTTCTCGCCTTTAGGGTTATAAAGAGGCGTGTTCTTCGCGTTCATTCCAAAAATGGCATAATTTGCAGGAGCAACAGTAGCCTTGTATGGGAAAGGAACAAGATTCAGAATCTGCCCGTCATTCGTAAAATAGCCCGCAGTCTGCCCCATTTTGAACGGAATCGCATTCTCATACAATTTGTCCATATCAGTATCTTCATCAAATTTCGTGACACGGGTTGCATCCACAGTCCAAACAGGCTCGAACTGAATTTCCTTAGACAATGGATAAACAGCGACAAAGACATAAACTATGCAAAAAGCAATACAACAAGGAAGGACAAGTTTTTTTATTTTCTTTTCCATAAGAGTTATAAAATCTCGATATTTTGGTTTATTGGGTCTTTTCTAAAAAACCCTGCTGACTTTTGAAAACTTTTATTGTATCTAAAAAAATAGTCATCCTTAAAAAGAAGACTTTCGATACAAACAAAGTCATGCTATTATATAAAATAATCATTTATTAGGGAATGGTTAGCTCTAGAAACTTCAGTTTTTTAGAAGTAACTTTGAAAATTTTATCACATTATTTATTCGGAGTATTTTTATGGCAAATATAATAACAGAAGAAAAGATGTCAGAACTTTACGCACTTGCAACAAAAGCCTCTGAAGGCTCTTATTCTCCTTACTCGCATTTCCCTGTGGGAGCAGCACTTTTAACAAGCGACGGTGCAATCTACACAGGGGCAAACATAGAGAACCGCTCATTCGGACTCACAAATTGCGCAGAACGCACCGCAGCGTTCAAGGCCGCAGCGGACGGGCATCTGTCTTTCGCCGCAATTGCAATCGCAACGCCAACGGCTGACTATCCTGTAGGTCCCTGCGGAGCATGCCGACAAGTGCTCTCCGAATTTGCAAAAGCTGATATGCAAGTCTGGTTCGGTGCAAACTCATCAAATATCGTAAAAACCACTCTAGGGGAACTTTATCCGTTCGACTCCCTCCATGAGCTTGCAGAAAACAGGTGAATGCATGAATAGTCAATTCATAGACTCACCAAATAACGGTTAAGTTCAAAAAATCCAATTATTTGATTTTTTATAACCCAAATTATAATTATGTCGCAATACTTGACAACTAATCGTAAAGATTGCAAAATATTGCATAGATTAACAAATGAATTGTCAGGAGTTTAACTTGGAAGACGATATTCTTACAATAGAAGAAGTAGCAAAATATTTGCGCGTTTCAGAACGAACTGTATATGATTGGGCGCAAAAAGGAGAAATTCCGTCTGGTAAAATCGGTACCGTCTGGCGGTTCAAAAAATCAGAGATTGAAAAATGGGTAAACGAGAGACTTTCTTCAACATCTAAGTCTGTTGACATACCTCAGCAGGTTAAAGTTCGCAACATTCTCTCACCAGAACGCATTATCTATATCAATCACTCAACAAAGCATGACGCTATCGTGGAACTTGCCACAAACCTTGGCACAGCACCACAAATAAAGAACGGAAAAGAGCTTATCACGGAGCTTCTTAAACGCGAGGAACTTATGTCCACAGCAATCGGACGCGGAATCGCAATTCCTCACGTAAGACTTTCTTCTGTAACAGACTTGGTTATGAGCGTTGGAATCTGTAAAAATGACCTCATTGATTTCCAGACCATTGATGACACACCAGTACGTCTGTTGATTATGATTGCAGCAGCTTACAACCAGCATTCTTACTATCTTCAGACATTGAGCTTCTTCAGCTCAAAATTGAAGAACCGCGAGATTCGCGATGCATTGCTTAATAGCACTAATCCAATGGATGCATACAATATCTTGATAGCTGAGTAAACAAAACTTTTTAAAATTCTGGTCTGAGTAAAACGGACCGTTAAAGCTGCCTAATGGAAAAATCACCAAAGGCAGCTTTTTTATTCATAAAACGAATTCAGAGAATCACAAATGACAGATTTAAGCGATTTAAAGAACGAACTTAACCCAGAACAATACAAAGCCGTAATGACAATAAACGGTGCGATTCTAATCATTGCAGGAGCAGGCAGCGGCAAAACACGAGTAATCACATTCCGTATTGCCCACATGCTCGATGCCGGCGTACCGCAAAGCGCAATACTCGCGCTCACGTTCACAAATAAAGCGGCCCGTGAAATGGAAGAGCGAATAAAAGATTTGACTGGCAAAAAATTGCAGAATCTCACAGTCTCAACATTTCATGCATTCGGCGTGAAAATTCTCAGGCAAGATATAGACAAGCTCGGCTGGCGTACAAATTTTTCCATTTATGACGAGACTGACCGCAATGCCCTTATAAAGGAAACAGGGCGAGAGCTTCGCTACACTCCAGAAAATCTCGACATCTACAAAATCGGAATTCTTATAAGCGACATAAAAACAGGGCGCAAAACATGGACTTCTGACAACGAAATGTACAGGGACATTTACGAAGGCTATCAAGAGGGTCTGCAACTTTACAATGCCGTCGATTTTGACGACCTTATCACAATGCCAATCCGCCTTTTTAGGGAGCACCCAGAAGTTCTCGCCCGTTACAAAGAACGTTACAAGTACATAATGGTCGATGAATTTCAGGACACAAGCCACCAGCAGTACGAGTTCATGAAGCTTCTTGCCGACAAGAACGTAGCCGTCGTCGGCGATGATGACCAAAGTATTTACTCATGGCGAGGAGCTGATTACCAGAACATAATCAACTTTGAGAAAGATTTTCCAGACGTAAAAGAAATCCGCCTTGAACAAAACTACCGCTCAACAGGAACAATCCTTGCTGCGGCAAACGGCGTAATAAAGCACAACACAAACCGCAAAGACAAGGAACTGTGGAGCGGTAACGGAGAAGGAAAACCAATCGAGATTTACATGCCCGAAAACGAAACCGCAGAGGCAGACTTTATCATTGAGGCAATACAGGGGCTTTGCGTGACAGACAAACGCAAGTACGATGACTTTTGTGTCCTAATGCGCGCAAACACACAGAGCAGAGCCATAGAAGAAGCATTCCTTGCAGAAAACATTCCCT
>CADCRJ010000383.1 GCA_902803735.1 uncultured Spirochaetaceae bacterium | reverse complement strand
TTCCCGTTCCGAACACGGAAGTTAAGCCCTTTAGTGCCGATGATACTGCCTTATGGTGGGAAAGTAGGAAACTGCCAATTTTTTTTGCCCAAATTTAGTTTTAATAGATTTTGAAAAAGCCTGAGTTCTTTTGAATTCAGGCTTTTTTGTTTTTATTTAGTTTCTCAAATTTTGGGACAAAAAAAACTGCTCCTTTTTGAGGAGCAGCCTTTTTCAAAGAAGCTTTATCAAAGCTTTGCAAGCATAAGTGATTTTTTGAAATGCACGATAATAATCATATTTTGTAAGCGGTGTTTTCATGTTCGAGTGTTCGTCCGTAAAATCCAAAAGCCTGCAAACTCTTGGTTTTACCATTCCGTTCAAGGAAATTGGCGATACAGGGTCTCTTGAGAATACGCTCCTTACGTCTGCTGGAGTTACGTAAACGGCACAGTTTCCTAGAATATGATAGCATTTGCGCATATTTTCTTCGCTCATGCAGATAATCCAGTCAAAATCTTTATACTGCTCTTTTTTTAGCTGCACGGATGTATGGGTTCCTACTTCAATTCCCTCGTATTCAAGCTTTTCTTTTGCAAGAATATTCATCGACTGTCCCTCTTCAGTAATGGATGTAGCTGCTGAGTCGATTGTGAATCTGTCAAGAATTTTCAGTTTTCTAAGCATATTTATAAAGATTTGTGCCGCCATAGGAGAAAGCGATGTATTGTTCTGGCATACAAAAAGAATCTTTATATGTGAATTGTTTAGCATTTTTTTCCTCTAAAATCTCTATATTATTTTTCGGCAGATTTAATATTCAGGTTCAGATTATTTACTTTTACGCTCCTTTATACACATTAAAAAAATACAAGCAGCAAGCGGGATTATGCTGAAAAACAGGGCTTTGTGATAAAAATAATTTGTCATTAAGCAGCCTGCTGCAGCACCCGCAACGAAAGTGAGAATGATTGCATAATACACAAAACCTCGTACAAAAAGAACTTTGTCCTTTTTTAGTAGAGATGTGCAGATTAGTTCCGTTCCTGTGCGCAGATTTCCTGTGCACATTGTCGTGGCAAAGGCGTGACCATGCCATTTCCTAAAAGAATCGACCTGAAAGGCACAGACAAACGAGATGAGAATGTTTGCCGCTACATTCAGGTTTTCTGGAAAAAAAGCCGTCAAAAAAAGGATTGCGCATTCTATTAGCAAAATTATTTGCCGCCAATGAAGTTTGCTGCATTCCTTAAAATAGGACTTTATGATTTCTGTTATGAACACACCTGCCGCAAATGCTGTAATCGGGATTAGGTATACAAAGGCTTTCGCAACCTGTCCCTGAGCCGCATGAATACCGACTAATACAATGTTTCCTGTCTGTGCGTTAGCAAAGACTCCTCCTCTGGATATGTATGTGTAGGCATCCAAAAAACCTCCTGCAAGAGCAAGCAGGAAGGATACTGGCGTTGAGTCTGAGATTTGATGGGAGTCATGGTGAAATTTTATGTTCATAAGGTTTGGCTGCTTTATTTTACAGGGCAGTCGTCATGGGGCTGCTGTGCACTTGCTGTTTTTGAGCCGTCGCCCTTTATGCCGAGCATCTCGTTCATTGTGCGCCATCCGAGAACTGCGCATTTTACTCTTGCAGGCATATGGGCAATATCCTTGAGAGCACTTGCTTCATCAAGCTCTTCAATCTCTTCCTCTGTTGCCGTTCCCTTTATCATGTTCATAAAAATGTTTGCAAGATGCAGGGCTTCTTGCTCTGTCTTGCCTATGACAAGGTCAAGCATCATGTCTACGCTTGCCTGGCTTATTGCACAGCCAGAGCCAGTGTAAGAGCCGTCTGTGATTTTACCGTCCTCTGTTTTTAAGAACAGGGTAATGTTATCTCCACAGCTAGGATTTACACCTTGCAATGTAAGGGTTGCCCCGCTCAGTTCCGTTTTATGGGCGGGGTTTACGTTGTGTTCGTTCAGGATTTCCCTGTACAATTCCTTTAGTTCCATGTTATACCTCGGTACTTACGCCTGCTTATTTTGCCGCGTAGATACTTTATAGTATTTTTTGATGTTTGCACAGATATCTAGAGGCTGATAGCAGTATTTTCAGAGGTTCCCTTTAGTCCTTGAAACCGCTCCATTTTCTGATTAGCGGCAATTTTGACAAAAGCAAATCGACTTCTTCCTCTGTGTTGTAGAAGTAAAGGCTTGCCCTCGCGCTTGTCATAATACCAAGGTACTGCTGCAACGGCTGTGCGCAGTGATGTCCTGCACGAATAGCAATGTTCTCGTCGCTTAGCAAAGTTGCGATGTCATGCGGATGTACGCCGTCAATTGTGAATGTAACGATTCCGCTTCGTTTCCGCCCGTTTTTGCTGCCGACTATATTTATATGAGGTATTTTCTTTATGCCTTCAATGAGTTTTTCTGTAAGGTCATTGTCGTTCTTCTCAATATAGTCCAATCCGACGGACTGGATGTAACGGATTGCGGCTGCCATTCCTACTGCATCTCCTGCGCTTACGGTTCCAGCCTCGAACTTGTGAGGAACCTCTGCCCATGTAGCGTCTTCTGTCGTAACGTATTCAATCATCTCGCCACCTCGCAGGAACGGAGGCATCGCTTCTAGCAGCTCAAGCCGTCCGTAAAGAGCGCCTATTCCCATAGGACCACAAAGCTTGTGACCGCTCATCGCAAAGAAATCTGCTCCCAAGTCCTGTACGTCAACCTTGATATGAGGCGTTGACTGTGCTCCGTCAACAACCAGCACCGCACCAACTTTGTGGGCTTTTTCGGCTATGAGTTTTATAGGGTTTGTCGTTCCCAGCACGTTTGACACGTGTGTGATGGCGACGATTTTTGTTCTCTCGGTAATTTTTGTGTTGAACTCGCTCTCTGGAATTTCGCCAGTCTCTTTGTCAACATTAAAGAAAACCAGCTTAGCCCCTTTCTGCTTGCAGACGTACTGCCATGGAAGGATGTTTGAGTGGTGCTCCATTATTGATACCGCTATTTCGTCGCCTTCGTTCACATTTGCAAGACCGTAGGTGTAGGCTATAAGATTTAGGCTTTCGGAAGAATTCCGCGTAAAAATGATTTCCCTTGAATCTGCCGCATTTATAAAGCGAGCGACGGTTTCCCTTGCGTCTTCGTAGGCTTTTGTAGCTCGCTCGCTGAGTGAATAAAGTCCTCTGAGCGGATTTGCGTTCTGCGTTGCATAGAAGTGTGTCATTGCATCCAGAACTATATACGGGCGTTGTGCTGTAGCAGCTGTATCCATGTATACTAGCCCGGCGTTTTCTTTTGAGTTGTGCTCATCTATTGCTTTGAAAAGCGGAAAGTCTCCGCGGAATTTATTAACACTCATGTTGTACCTCTTAACGGTATGATACTAACATAAAACCTAGTATTTTGCTAGGGGTTAGGGAAAAATCATTTGCGCTTTTAGCAAAGTTAAGTCTAAAAAGTTTAGTTTTAAAGCGAGCTTTGCAATGTTATTTTAAAATCGAACATTGACAGCGTAAAATTCCCGTTATAAAATTAGAGATATTGGATTTGTTTCTGAATATTTTTGTTTTTGGAAACTGCCAAAACCTAAAATCTCTAAAATAATTTTTAAGGTGCCTTATTAAGGCATCTGTTTTATTTGCTGCAATCTTGAGATGAATTTGGAAGAAGCTTGCTGTTTGCGATAGGATGTTTGTAAACTTGCAGGCTTTTGAGACTTCCTCTCTATTAAAGGAGTTTGAAATGAATGCTTCAGAAGAATTGAGCTTTGCTGCCGGTGAAAAATCTATGTCTTTTTTGCCTCTTGATGTTATGACAGACCAGTATGCGGAACCAAGAATTGAGTCTTATTGTACGCTTGCCCGCATTAGGGCTGCTAATGGAACGCTGCCAGGAGAGCTTGAGCTGCACCATCATCTTATTGTAGATAATAACTGGTGCAGCCATACAATTGAGTCTTACACATACTATGTGCGCGAAGGCTCTCTTATTACTATGCAGGATGCAGAGACTGGCGAACGCCATGATTTGAAGATTACATTCCTTGGCGATAATAAGATTTCTTTCCTTGTTCTT
>CADCRJ010000382.1 GCA_902803735.1 uncultured Spirochaetaceae bacterium | reverse complement strand
TGCGGAGAACCTGACTTGAACAGGCACAGCTTGCGCCACTAGCACCTCAAGCTAGCGTGTCTACCAATTCCACCATCCCCGCGAATGTGAATAGATAATATAAGTTTTAACGAATTGTGTCAAGCACTTTTGAAAGTTTTTAAAAAAATTTCTTAGTGCCTGACATACTCGCTTAATCCTTAATAAGCTGACTCCAATCCGCCTACTTTTACTTGGAAGTGAGCGAATTCCATGCTGAACGAAGCCCTTCCCTGCGTAACGGAGCGCAATGTGGTTGAGAATCCGAACATCTTAGCCATTGGAGCCGTACAATGAACAATCTCGCCGTTAGCTTTTGAGTCCTGACCTTGAATCATACCGCCGCGCTGAGTAATCTGGCTGATTGCGTCTCCTACGAACTCTGTAGGACATGAAATGTCTACGTTCATAACAGGCTCAAGCAGCTCTGGCGATGCTTTGCGGGCAGCTTCATCAAAAGCTTGCGCTGCACAGGCAGTAAATGCAAATGGGCTTGCAGACAGTTCATTATAACCGATTGCAGTAACGGTAACGCCAATATCAGCACATGGATAGCCATACTGAATTCCAGAGCTGAATGAATTTGTAATTCCGCTCTTTATAGCATCATAAATTTCTTCTGGAATATTTTTATCGTCAACCGTGCAAGAGTAAGTATTACCAACTCCACGCTCGTTATGACAAATCTTGACTGTAAGAGAAGCAGAATTTTCTTTTCCTGCAAGGATTTTCTGCCACTCGGTTGTAACCTCAGCCTCGCTCGTAACGCTTTCCCTATATGTAACTTGAGGCGCGCCGACATGGGCCTTTACGCCAAAGTCTTCTTTCATGCGGGTAACAAGAACATCAAGGTGAAGCTCGCCCATACCAGAAATGATAAGCTGACCAGTCTCGGCATCCTCATGGCTTGTGAACGTAGGATCCTCTCGGCTCATTATTTCAAGAGTCTCAACCAGCTTATCCTTGTCACTCAGGGTTTCCGGCTCGATTGCGATCGAGATAACAGGCTCCGGGAACTTAACGTTCTCAAGAAGAATAGGGAATCCTTCGCTACCAAGAGTGTCTCCTGTCTGAGCAAGCTTTAGTCCGACAAAAACCGCGATGTCGCCGGCAGAAACGCTTTCCATCTGCTCCATGCGGTTTGCGTTGACTCTTAGAATGCGATTTATACGCTCTCGCTTTTTCTTGCCGACGTTCAGGATTTGTGAACCAGACGTGAATTTTCCAGAATATACTCTGACAAAGCAGAGCGCACCCATCTCGCGGTCATACTGAATTTTGAACACCAAGCCGAGCGGCATTTTTTTCTCATCGCAAGGAATCTCAACATCCTCTTCCTTGTCTTTCTTTACATGAACACCTTTTGCAACAGGAACATCAAGAGGAGACGGAAGATAGTCAATAACAGCATCGATAAGCGGCTGAACACCCTGATTATGGCGGGCAGAACCAAGTACGAACGGTACAAAGGCACGAGAAATCGTTCCTTTTCTGATAGCGGCTTTCAGCATTTCTTCTGTAATCTCACCGCCCTCAAGGTAAATCTCGCCAAGCTCGTCATCGGAGCTTGCTACGTCATCAATGAGCTTCTCCCGCCACTTCTCGGCCTCTGCCCTGTTCTGCTCAGAAACGTCTGTCTCCGTAAATTTCTCGCCTTCAGACTCTGCGTCCCAGCGGATTTCTTTCATTCTGATAAGGTCAATGACACCCTCAAAATCAGCACCCTGACCAATAGGAATCTGCAATGCAATCGTAGCGATGCCGAATTTCTCGTGAATATCGTTCAAACAGTAGTAAAAATCAGCACCAATTCGGTCCATTTTGTTTACGAAACAAATACGTGGTACATTGAACTCGTCAGCCTGTCTCCAAACCGTCTCGGTCTGGGGCTGAACTCCGTCAACGGCACAGATTACGGCTACGGCTCCGTCAAGAACACGAAGAGAACGCTCTACTTCAGCGGTAAAATCAACGTGTCCTGGTGTGTCAATAATATTAATTATGTGATTATTCCATTCTGTGGTGATAGCGGCAGAAGCAATTGTAATACCTCGCTCCTGCTCCTGCTTCATAAAATCCATTGTAGCGGCGCCATCATCAATCTCACCAATTTTATGGATTTTACCTGTATAATACAAAATTCGTTCGGTCGTTGTTGTCTTACCAGCATCAATATGCGCCATAATTCCAATATTGCGC